>JANLQW010000123.1:0-1672 GCA_031368085.1 Novosphingobium sp.
ATGCGCAGAACGAACATGCCCTAGAGGCCTTCAAAAAGGGGGCTTTGCCGCCGAGCTGGCAACGGTCAAAGCCACCCTCCCGCGCGCCACTCCCATAGAGATCTGGTTCCAGGACGAAGCCCGCATCGGCCAGAAGAACAAGATCACGCGGCGCTGGGTCAGACGCGGGACACGGCCATCGGCCCCGAAGGACCAGCGGACGAAATCGGCCTATATCTTTGGCGCGATCTGCCCGGAGCACGGCAAGGGCGCGGGGCTGGTGCTGCCCTTCTGCAATACCGAGACCATGTCGCTGCATCTGGCCGAGATATCGCTCACCGTCGCCCCCGGCGCTCACGCGGTCGTGCTGATGGATCAGGCTGGCTGGCACATGACCGGCAAGCTCGACGTTCCTGCCAATATCAGCATCGTCGCACTGCCGCCCCAATGCCCCGAGCTCAACCCGGTCGAGAATATCTGGCAGTTCATGCGCGACAACTGGCTTTCCAACCGGGTCTTCACATCCCACGAAAACATCATCGACCATTGCTGCGAGGCGTGGAACAAGCTCATCGATCAGCCGTGGCGCATCATGACCATCGGCCGCCGCCAATCGGCATGTGGGTCGTAGTCAATGCAGGTTGGTCTTACCTGGTCGCCCGAGAAGCTGTTCCAGTATCTCGAGAAGCCGCAACGCGTGGTGCCGGGGACCAAGATGTCGTTCGCCGGCCTCACCAAGGCACAGGATCGCGCCGACGTGATTGCGTACCTGACGACCGCCTCGAAGTAGGGCATCACCCAAACGCACCAATACCCGTTCGTGCTGAGCTTGTCGAAGCACCGTCCTGCCACTTCGTGCCTCACGCGCAACCGCCCGAAGAAAAAGCGGTCCTTCGACAAGCTCAGCACGAGCGGGTTTTATGGTGCGGGGCTTGTTTCCGCCGCCTCGATCCGCGCGAGCAGCGCCTCGACCTGGACTTGCGCCCCCGCCACGGCGGAAAGCTCGGCGACCACCCCGTCGAACGGCGCGGTCAGGGTGTGCTCCATCTTCATCGCCTCAAGCGTCAGCAGCTTTTGCCCCATGGTCACCGCTTGGCCCTGCACCACCTCGACCGCGATGATCTTGCCCGGCATGGGCGAGAGGATGTCGCCGTCGTGGGCGGAGTGGTGGCCGGTGCCGCGGGCCTCGTAAGCGCGGAATGCTCTTCGTTCGCCTTCAAAGGAGATGACGGTCTCATCGCCGAATGAGCCTCCCAGCATCTCATGCTGGGTGAGGAGATCGACGTCATAGACTGCACCAGCATCGTCGATCACTCGTCCCACTGCGCGTGCTGGCGCATTCAAACGAAAGCCGGGCATCTCCAGCGGAGTTGAAGGAAACATCGGCAGATCGAAAATATCGCGCGCAGCGTTTGCTGCCATTAGTTCCAGCGGCAGGGGCGGCTCAGCGAGCGCCCCAATACGTTCCGCGATGAAGCCCGTATCGATCCTTCCCGCGAGGAAGTCCTCGTCCGCCAGGCAGCGTGCAACGAACGCCAGGTTATTCTTCACCGGGTAAACCGTGGTCAGCAGGCAACTTGTCCGGAGCTGCCGGGCGGCCTCGTCGCGATCTTCGCCGTGGCAAATGATCTTGCCCAGCATTGGGTCATAACATGGCGAGACTTCGTCCTCGCTCTCGTACCCAAGGTCGAAG
>JANLQW010000144.1:0-11281 GCA_031368085.1 Novosphingobium sp.
GGATTTATTCCAACCGTTTCAAGACCTTGAGCGTAGTGTGGAGAGCTCTGGCGTGTTATAAGAAACCAAGCTAGTTGCGATTTGTAATCAGGTGGCCAGGGGTTCGAATCCTCTAGCCGGCACCACACAAAATAATGGCGCAAAGCGATTTTCGGATCAATCGCCTCTCGATCCAGATCGCGGGCGCAGTCGTCAACCCGCACAATGGGCTTTGCGCCAATGACCTCGATCAATCGCCCGCGCCGCAGCGCACTCTACCTGCCCGCTTCCAACGCCAAGGCCATCGCCAAGGCGCGGACCTTGCCCACCGATATCGTCATCCTCGATCTGGAGGACGCGGTCGCTCCGGAAAGGAAAGTCGAAGCGCGGGCGGCGGCGGTGGCGGCGGTGCGGGAAGGCGGCTTCGGCACGCGTGAAGTGGCGATCCGGGCCAATGGCATCGATAGCGAATGGGGCGCGGCGGACCTCGCCGCAATCGCCGCCTCGGGCGCCGATGCGGTGCTGGTGCCTAAAGTCACCTCACCCGCCGATATCCTGCGTTATGAGACCGCTCTCACCTCTGCACCTGGTCCGATGAAGCTGTGGGCAATGATCGAGACCTGCGCCTGCATTCCCCGGCTGGACGCCATCGCGGCGCTGGCGGCCCATACCCGGCTGTCGCTCTTCGTGATGGGCGTCAACGATCTTGCCAAGGAAATGCACGCAAGGCTGACGCCGGAGCGCACGCCGTTCCTGCCCTTCCTGTCGCTCACCGTAGCGGCAGCGCGGGCCCATGGCGTCGCCATCCTCGACGGCGTTTGCAACGAATTCCGTGACCTGGACGTGTTCCGCGCCGAGGCCGAGCAGGGCCTGCAATTTGGCTTCGACGGCAAAACGCTGATCCACCCCGACCAGATCGGGCCGTGCAACCAGGTGTTCTCGCCCAGTGCGGAGGAATTGGCTTGGGCGCAGACCGTAATCGCGACCTTTGCGCTTCCGGAGAACGCCGGCAAAGGGGTCATCCGGGTCGAGGGCAAGATGGTGGAACTGCTGCATCTCGAGCAGGCGCAGCAGATGGTGGCGGTGGCGGAGATGATCGGGGCTGCGGTGCCCCCTGGATAATCGTGGCACGGCCCGGTCACTTGCTCTTACGGCCCGCCAGCCCGGACTGCGTGCGTGCGGCGCTGCCGCTGGCAAAGGTTCAATCCGCAATTGCAATTCGATGCTCGTCCTCGCATGAGCGCGGGCAGCGTTATCCCTGAGGAGACCCTTCGTGGCCGAAGCCTATATCATCGACGCCGTCCGTACCCCCCGCGGCATTGGCAAAATGGGCAAGGGCGCGCTGTCCACCATGCATCCCGAGCATCTTTCGGCAACGGTGCTGGCCGCCTTGCGCGATCGCAACAACCTCAACACCGCCGACGTCGACGATGTCATCTGGGGTGTGACCGGGGCGATCGGGCTGCAGGCGGGCGACATCGGTCGCAATGCCGCGCTCGATGCCGGCTTTGACATTCGCGCCGGCGGCGTCACGCTGAACCGCTTCTGCGGCTCCGGCATCACCGCGACCAATTTCGCGGCTGGCATGATTATGTCCGGGATGCACGATCTCGCTATCTCGGGCGGCATGGAAATGATGTCCTACGTCAACCACTACGGCATGGAGATGGACAAGGCCGGGTTCGGCGCCGGCGGCCTGGGCACCAACAACCCGCGCCTTCAGGCAAGGCGTCCGCAATCCAACCAAGGCGTCTGCGCTGATGCCGTCGCGGCGATGGAAGGCATCACCCGTGCGGAACTGGAAGAAATGGGGGTCGAAAGCCAGCGCCGTGCGGCGGTTGCGCTGGCGGAAGGCCGCTTCGCCAAATCGACCATCGCGGTGAAGGACGATGATGGCAACATCATCCTCGACCATGACGAATATCCGCGTCCGGAAACCACAGCGGAAGGTCTCGCGAAGCTCAAGCCGGCCTTCGAGATGCTCCTCGACATGCCTTCGGCCGAGGGTCAGAAAACCTATCGCCAGCTGATCAACCAGGTTTACCCTGACGTCGAGATCAAGCCGATCCACCACGTCGGCATTTCGTCGGGCGTGGTCGACGGCGCGGCGGGGGTGCTTCTGGCCTCAAAGGAATATGCTGAAAAGCACGGACTGAAGCCGCGTGCCCGGATCGTCGCCATGGCCGAGATCGGCGATTGCCCGACTTTGATGCTCAATGGCCCCGGGCCGGCTGCCCGCAAGGTGCTCGCCAAGGCGGGCCTCACCAAGGAAGATATCGACGTCTGGGAAGTCAACGAAGCTTTTGCCGTGGTTGTCGAGAAATTCATCCGCGACCTCGGCATCGACCGCGCCAAGGTCAACCCCAACGGCGGCTCGATCGCGCTCGGCCATCCGATCGCTGGTACCGGCGCAATCCTGATCGGTACCGCGCTTGACGAGCTGGAGCGCACCGGCGGGCGCTACGGTCTGATAACCATGTGCGCGGCGGGCGGCATGGCCCCGGCAATCATCATCGAACGGGTATGAGCCGTCGTCTCGGGGCGCGCCATCGGGGCCCAGACTTCATTAGCGGTGCAATCCGGCATTGAGCTGGCTATGGCCGCTTCCAGGAAGGCGCTTTGCATGACAGAACAGCCCATTGCGACAAGCGCCAGCGATCTGAAGCGGAGCATCGGGCTCAGGCTCACGGTGCTGGCGCGCCTGCTGCGCAACCGCTTCGACCGCGAGGTCAGCAGCCTGCATGTCACCCGCGCGCAGTGGACGATGATCGCAGCGGTTGCGCGCAGTCCCGGCGCGAGCCAGCGGTCCATCGCTGAAGCGCTGGAGATGTCCGAGGCTTCGACCGGGCGGCTGATCGACCGCTTATGCGCCGAAGGCTTGCTTGAGCGGCAGGAACGCTATGACGACCGCCGCGCCCGGGCAGTATATCTCACCAAAGAGGCGGAGCCCCTGCTAGCCAAGCTCGCCGAAATCGCCCGTGACAGCGAGCAGCATGTGTTTCGCGGATTTTCTCACGACGAGCTTAGCGGGCTGCAAGGCTACCTTGACCGGATATGCAAGAACGTCGACTGAAATAATGCCAGCCTGGCTCAAGCCGCTTGCATCAGGTGGTTATCTTCGCACCGCGATGCGGGATTGCCGGCGGAACCCGCTACACCAATCTGGCGGTGCCCAAGCGCAGCGGCGAGGCGGCGAACCGCACGTACGGCTTCGGTGGCGTAACCCTGCCCGAAATAGTCGCGCGCGATCCAGTAGCCGATTTCCACCTTGTCTTTGACTTGACCAAGCCAGATGCTGCCGATCAGTTTCGCTCCCTCGTCGGTCGGCAGGGTCACGACGAAATGCGGCAATAGCCTGTCCTGCGGCTGGCCAGCGGCTGCCACCGTGTTCCCCATGGTGTAGGGCGAGGTGTTACGGGCGAAGTTGCGGACGATTGCCTCATCGTCGATGACGTCAAGAAGCTCCGCCCAATCCTCCGGCCAACCAGGCCGCAGAAACAGCCGTTCGGTGCGAATAAACATCTACCTGCTCCACTCATTTAAGCTGTTTGGCGCAAATACCCACGAAGTAATAAAAGGTTCCCGCGTATGTCCGGACAACAGCCTTTTACAGCGAATAAACTTTTGTGCTGCACCGCAACGTCAGCGTCGCAGCGCATAAGTATACGCTCCACGTGACATTGCCGTTACGGTTGCGTCAGGCCGCGCGCCAAGCGCGGCGTTCGGACAAAACTGTTCTGGAGGAGAGACGAAAAGAGGAAGACGGGCGGGGGCCCTCTCCCTCGGTTGGCCGGAAGCTGTCGCAGCCGGCTGGACCATCCCGTCAGGATGACCCTGTATCGGTCATCCGGATTATTCGGCGGCGACTGCCATTACGTCCACGGAGACGTATTTGCGGCCGAGCTTGCCATCGTGAAATCGCACGCGACCTTCGGCCAGAGCGAACAGCGTATGGTCCTTGCCGAGTCCGACATTGGCGCCCGGATAGACGCGGGTGCCGCGCTGGCGAATGATGATGTTGCCGCCGATCACGTCCTGACCGCCGAACTTCTTGACGCCAAGGCGGCGACCAGCCGAATCGCGACCGTTGCGCGAAGAGCCGCCTGCTTTCTTATGTGCCATCTCGATTAACTCCGGATCTTATTCGGACTTGGCCGCAGCGGCCTTCTTGGCCGGGGCTGCCACCGGGGTCTCGCCTTCAGCCGTTTCGGGCTTCGGCGCGGCTTCCTTCTTCGGGGCAGCCTTCCTGGCTTCGTCCCCGACCGAAAGGATGCGCAGCAGGGTGATCTGCTGGCGGTGGCCGTTGCGGCGGCGATAATTGTGCCGGCGGCGCTTCTTGAAGACGATGACCTTTTCGCTCTTGGCCTGAGCGATGATCTCGGCGGACACCACGACCTTGGCAGCATCGGCCAGCGCGCCGTCATTGCCGGCGAGCAGGACTTCGCCCAAAGTGATCGTATCACCGGCTTCACCAGCAAGCTTTTCGACCGCGATCTTGTCTCCGGCGGCAACGCGATATTGCTTGCCGCCCGTGCGCACAACTGCGAACATGGTACCCTTACCTGTCAAATTCTGCGGTGCCGGCGATGCACCAAAGCCCCGCTGGAAGCAGGGCCGGAAAGAGAGGTGCCCCTAGTCGAAGGGATTTTCACTGTCAACCAAGCATCGGGCTCTGGCGAAGACCTTTGGCCGTGCTAAGGCGGGCGATGATGCGTGCCCCGACTGGCCTTTTCATTGCGGCGTTTATCCTCGCCCTTCCGGCCTGCTCGGCCGATACCGCAAACTATCCATCGCTGGCGCGGCGACCGGCGGAACGGGCGGCGAGCAATACCCCGACGGCAGCCCCCGCGCCGGTTTCAACCGCACCGGACGCCGAACTGCCAGCGCGGCTCGCCGCATTGGTCGAACGGGCGCGCGATGCCGATGCGCGCTTCGTCTCGCTGCGGGATCAGGCGGAACGCGCGGTCGCGGCAGGCAGCGGCGGGGCGCCCGGCAGCGAAGGCTGGGCTGTCGCCAGCGTCGCACTTGCGAGCCTGGAATCGGCCCGCAGCGATGCGATGATCGCGCTCGCCGACCTTGACCAGCTCTACGCCGCCGCCCGCATCGCAAGCAGCGGCGAGTGGGCCACAATCGCCGCCGCCCGCGATCAGGTCACGGCCTTGATCGGCGAGGAGGACCGCATCCTTGCCGGCCTGCGCGGCCGGCTCGGCGGTTAGGCCAGCTATTTCATCGCCGCATTTATCACGCCCAGCGGCGGATATCTTTGAAATCCTGCGCACGCGGTTCGATCCAGCGCCACTCCCCGCCCGTCTTTTCGCGCTTCCAGAACCAGCTTTCGCTCTTCAGGTGATCCATGGCGAACTGGGCCGCGGCAAAACCGTCGCGGCGATGGCGCGAGGCGGCGGCGACCAGCACGATGGCATCGCCGGGCGCCATCAGTCCGGAGCGGTGAACGATCAGCAAGCCGTCCAGCACCCACCGCCGGTTGGCATCCTGCGCCAGTGCCCGCATCGCCGGCAGGGTAAGCGGCTCATAATGCTGGAGTTCCAGCGCCTCGACGCTATCTCCTGCCCGCACCTGGCCGATAAAGCTGGCGATGCCGCCGGCCGCGGCATGGGCGTTGCTAAAACCCGCGAGTTCGGCCGCCGGGTCGAAGGGTGCTGTCGTCAAGCGGACGTCGCAGGCCATGTCAGCCGCCACTGACCGGCGGCAGGAAGGCGAGTTCGTCGCCATCCTTGAGCGTGAGCGCGGCGCGGTCGGAAATCAGCGCGCCGTTGAGCGCGAGCTTGATCCGCTCGGCGCTGAGCGCGCCGGCGAGTTGAGGTTCGAGCCGGGACAGCAGCAGATCGAGCGACGCTACAGATTCAACCACCCGCTCAGCCCCGCCGGCGGCATCTTCCAGCCGGCCGAGAAACACCAGCTTCAGCGGCATGCTCAGCCACCCGTCATCGACATATGCCGCGCCAGCGCCGGCGCGCCGCCGGGCTTGTCGATGACGAAATGATGCCGCGCCGGCTTTATCTTCATGGCCACATCGAGCGCCTCGGTCAGCGCCGCATCGGGATCGGCCGAGCGCAGCGCCGAGCGCAGATCGACCTGCTCGTTGCCGCCAAGGCAGGCGTAGAGCTGGCCCGTCGCGGTCACCCTGATACGGTTGCAGCCCTCGCAGAAATTGTTGGTCAGCGGGGTGATGAAACCGAGCCGACCGCCCCTGCCATTGGCGGTCTCGGCAATCGTGACATAACGCGCCGGGCCGCCGGTGCGGTGATCGCTAGGAGTCAGCGTCCAGCGCCGCTCCAGACTTTCGCGCACCGCCGACAGCGGCAGATAATGATCGAACCGGTCTTCCTCGACTTCGCCGAGCGGCATGACTTCGATCAGCGTCATGTCGAAGCCCTGGCCATGCGCCCATTCGACCAGCTCGGGAATCTCCGCCTCGTTGATCCCCTTCAGGGCGACGGTGTTGAGCTTGACCTTGAGCCCCGCTTCCTTCGCGGCCGCGATCCCCTCCAGCACCTGCGGCAGCGAATCGCGCCGTGCCAGCCGGGCGAAGGTTGCGCGGTCGAGGGTATCGAGCGAAATGTTGATCCGCCGCACTCCTGCCGCACGAATCGGTTCAGCGAAATCGGCGAGCCGGGTGGCGTTTGTCGTCATGGTCAGCTCGTCCAGGCCATCCCCCACCTTGCGCCCCAACGCCTGGACCAGTTCGATCATGTCGCGCCGCACCAGCGGTTCGCCGCCGGTCAGCCGGATTTTGGTGATGCCGCGGGCAATGAAGCCGAGCGCCAGGCCGTGCAGTTCCTCGAGGCTCAGCACTTCACTGCGCGGCAGGAACGTCTGGCGTTCGGGCATGCAATAGGCGCAGCGCAGGTCGCAGCGGTCGGTCACCGAAAGGCGCAGATAGGTTATCCGCCGGGCGAACTGATCGACGAGGGGCCCAAAGGAAGGCGATGCGCTGCTCATGGCGTTGTCGATACCACCTTTCCGGCACCAAGGCCATCGAGCCGCAGCACCTGCCCCGTGACCCCGTCTGCGCGCTCAAGATAGGAGAGCGCTGCGGCGATTGCCACCTCGTCGTCACCGGCAACGGCGTTGACCCGGCTCGGCGCATATTCGCGGGCCAGGCCTTGCACTGCGGAAAGCCGCCAACCGTGGTGGGTGTGGTCGGCCGGCGGGAAAACGAGTGTAAGGTGAGGCGGCATGGCGGCGAGAGCCGCGCGCATCCCCGGCAATATTTCGGCATGAAACCGCGCCGCCGCCGCCAGCGCTTCTTCTGGCAGCGGTCCGACACGCAGCAGCGCCATCAACGCCGCTCCCGGGTCAGCGTGATTCCGATCCGCTCGCCGTTCTCAGCAATCGCCAGCTTGACGATCTTGACCGTCACCGCCTCGACCCGCGCGTCCTGCAGCAGCAGAGTTTCGCAAATATGCTCGGCCACGGCCTCGATCAGCTTGAAATGCACACCCGGCGGCAGCGCCCCGGTGGCGGCGAACTTGAGGTCCATATAGTTCTTGCTGGCGCTGAGCGGCGTATCGGCCGCATAGCGCTGCGCAGCCTTCAGCCGGGCCTGAATGGTGATGCGCAGCGGCTGCGGCTGGCCGGTCTCCTCCGAATAGATGCCGGTGAGCACGTCGGTTTCAAAATCGGCAATTTCCAGGATCAGCGAATCGGCCACGGGCGGGGGTTCCGGAGACAGGAGGGTCAGGCAGTCAGGCTCATAGGCCAAGTTCGCTGTGAGAGCCAAGGCGCACCAACCGCAACGTATCGTCACCAGACCTCAGATAGATCAGCACGAGATCGGGCTTGATGTGGCAATCGCGGCAGTCATTCCATTCGCCGGTCAGCGCATGGTCGCGGTGACTTTCAGCAAGGGGCAAGTCGGCCGCCAGAATGGGGAGTATATCCCCCATCAGCCCATCCAGTACGCGGGCATGGCGGCCCTTCTTCTCGCGGCGGTAATCACGCTTGAACTGGCCCGTCCATTCAATCGTCCGCATTCAGTGCTTCCAGTAGCGCCTCGACATTCCGCGCGCCAGGCAGGCCGCCGAGCCGCGCCTCCTGTATCGCGGCGATAGTCTCGGCGTTGGGCACCAGCGGGTCGAACGGCAGCGCCTTCTCGGCGGCAATCCGTGTCATCATCATACGGAAAGCATCGGACACAGTCAGTCCCATCGCGTCGAGTACAGCCGCAGCTTCGGATTTGACGCGTTCATCGATGCGGGCGCGGACAACGGCATTTGCGGACATGGGTCACCTCTGGGCTACAATGTAGCCCATCACTCCTGGACTGTCGAGGCCTCTTGTCCATTCCGCCACCGCGCGAAGATCGCGGTTGGCAGCAGTCGTCCGCCCTCCCCTTCCTCGCGCACCGCGAGGTCGCCATGCTCGATCACGCCGGGCATATCGGTGAATACCTCCGCCAACAGCCCGGCCAGCGCCAGCGACGACATCCGCACGGCGTAGACGGTGAGGAACAGAAAGCGGCTGTCCGTATCGAGCAGCCCCCGGCAATCCGCCACCAGCCCGGCCAGATGCTCCTCCAGCCGCCAGACCTCACTTTCCGGGCCGCGGCCGAATTTGGGCGGGTCGAGGATAATGCCGTCATAGCGCCGCCCGCGCCGCACCTCGCGCGCGGCGAATTTGCCGGCGTCGTCGACAATCCAGCGGACTGGGCGCGAGTCCATGCCCGACAGCGCAGCGTTGGCGCGGGCCTGGGCGACGGATTTCTTCGACGCATCGACGTGTGTGACGGGGCCGAACTGGCTCAGCGCAAGGGTGCCGACGCCGGTGTAGCCGAACAGGTTGAGCGTGGCCGCGTCGCTCCGCCCGGCAAGCTGCTCGCCCATCCATTCCCACACCGGCGCCATGTCGGGAAAGAAGCCGAGGTGGCGAAACGGCGTGCATTGAGCGGTGAACGTCACGGGTTCATCGCCATTTGCCCAAGCCAGCGGCCAGCCATCCTGCGGCACAGGCCCCGCGAATTGCCAGCGCCCGCCGCCGTCTTCGTCCGAACCGGGGACGAATTCGCCGTCAGAAGCCCAGCGCTCCAGCCGCGGCGTCCACAACGCCTGTGGATCAGGCCGGATGAATCGGTGCGGGCCGTAACGCTCAAGCTTGCGGCCATGGCCGGAGTCGACCAGGCCGTAATCGGCCCATGCCTCGCCGATGAGGATCAGAGGTGAAAGGGCGAGTTGAGCCATCAGCCCTTCGGCGTGGCATGGGCGGCGACATACTTCGCCACCGCCGCGTAATCGCCCGGTAGGGAGGCGCAGCGTTCCTCGCGCTCGAACAGATCGCCGACCCTTGACGGCAGCGGCGGACGCTGGCCGGACGCGCGCTCGACCGCGTCGGGGAACTTGGCTGGGTGCGCCGTCGCCAGCGTCACCACCGGCACAGCCCGGTCGATTCCGGACGCGCGGGCGGCGTGGAGGCCGATGGCGGTGTGCGGATCGAGCAACTCGCCGCAGCTCTCCCACCCCCAGCGGATCGCCCGCGCCATGTCGTCGGCATCGGCCCGTGCGCTAGAGAACAGCTTCGCCGCGCCCTCGCGCTGGGCATTGCTGAGCTGCATCGCCTTGCTCGCTTCAAAGCCCGCCATCTGGCTGGCAAGCGCCGCGCCGTCGCGCCCGCCAAGGTCGAACAGCAGCCGCTCGAAATTGGACGAGACCTGGATGTCCATCGACGGTGCCGCGGTCGCAGTTACCGTGCCTTGCGAATAGTCGCCCGTAGTCAGCGCGCGGTAGAGGATGTCGTTGACGTTGGTCGCAACGATCAGCTTCGCCACCGGCAAGCCCATTTGCGCAGCGACATAGCCGGCGAAGACATCGCCAAAATTTCCGGTCGGCACGGCAAAGGCGACCTGGCGGCTAGGCGCGCCCAATTGCAGGGCGGCGGCAAAATAATAGACCACCTGCGCCATCAGCCGGGCCCAGTTGATCGAATTAACCGCGCCGATGTTGAAGCCTCCGGTCATCGCGGGATCGCCGAACATCCGCTTAACCATCGCCTGGGCATCGTCGAAAGTGGCGCCCTGCACGGCGATGTTGTGGACATTGGAGGCGCGCACGGTGGTCATCTGCCGGCGCTGCACGTCGCTCACCCGGCCGTGCGGGTGGAGCATGAAGATATCGATCCTGGCGCGGCCCGCCACCGCATCGATCGCGGCCGAGCCGGTGTCGCCCGATGTCGCGCCGACAATCGTCAGGTTTTCCGTGCCCCGGCTGAGGAACTCCTCGAACAGCAGGCCGAGAAGTTGCAAAGCGACATCCTTGAACGCCAGCGTCGGCCCGTGGAACAGCTCCAAAAGCCAGTGCTGCTGGTCCAGCTGCTTGAGCGGTGTGACGGCGGCATGGGCGAAGCGACCGTAGGCGACAGTTGTGAGTTCACGCAGGCGCTCGGGCGTGAGGCTGTCGCCGACGAACGGCTGCATGACCCTTGCGGCAAGCTCGGCATAGGGCAGCCCGGCCATCGCGGCGATTTCACCCGCGGTAAAGCGCGGCCATTTGCGCGGCAGATACAAACCGCCGTCGGAGGCAAGGCCCGCCAGCGTCGCGCCGGCGAAGTCGAGCGCCGGGGCGCTCCCGCGAGTGCTGATGTATTCCATTGGCGGGCGGTTAGCCGGGTGCGATGCAGGTGGCAATCCTCCCCAGCCCGGCGAGGATCAGGATTCGCGTAACTTCTGCCGCACTGCCAGAGCATAGATTACCAGCGCCGTCGCCGCGAACAGGAACCACTGGACCGCATACGACAAATGGTTGTTCGGAATGTCGCGCGGATCGGGCAGGGCGTTGGCGGTGAGGCTGGCGCGCGGGGGGTCGATTATCAGCCGAGAGCCTAGCGCGCCCCCGGGCGCCACGAACCCGGAGACCTCGCCCCCCGTCCAGCGAACCGGCGCGGGATTGCGCGCCCAGCCCAGCACAACTTCCGCCGCGCCGCCATCGCTGCGCGCGCAGGGTGCGACATGGGCCCAGCCGGTCTCGCCGCGATCGTTGCGGCCTGCCTTGGGAACACTGGTAACTTCGCCGCTGCAAGTGAGGCTGCTATGCCGGTATAGCGCCCGCTCCCGCTCGTCCGCAGTGCGCGGATAGGGCACGTCGGACGAAAGACCGCGCGCCGCCGCATAGCGCGCCAGCAGCCCCTCCTTCTGGTGCATCCGGTCAAGCTGCCAGAAGCCAAGGCGGATCATCACCGCGACCGCAGCGAGCACCACTATAGTCGGGAGCAATGGCAGGCGGCGCAGCATCAGTCCCTGATCTGCCCCTCGCCGGCATTCCTTTGAACCTCCGCCGCCAGCAGCGCCGCC
>JANLQW010000169.1:0-7004 GCA_031368085.1 Novosphingobium sp.
CCTTTCACCATTGCGGAAATCGAAACGGCGATCGGCACATTCTTCGATAGCATTCCCGACAATGAGGGCGGCGAAGTCCCGGCGGACGATACCCAGCTGCCCAGCATCAAGGCGATGAATCCATGAACGACATGACCCCCATCGTCACCACGCTCAAGGACTGGGAGACCGACCAGGAGGTGCGCTGGTGCCCGGGCTGCGGCGATTACGCGATCCTCAAGGCGATGCAGCGCATCTTGCCGGAAATCGGCGCCGATCCGGCCAAGACCGTGTTCGTCTCGGGCATCGGCTGCTCCAGCCGTTTTCCCTATTACATCGAAAGCTACGGTTTCCACACCATTCACGGCCGCGCGCCGGCCTTCGCCACCGGCATCAAGCTGGCCAATCCGGAGCTCGACGTCTGGCTGGTCACCGGCGATGGCGACGGCATGTCGATCGGCGGCAACCACACCATGCATGTTCTGCGCCGCAATCTCGATTGCCAGATCCTGCTGTTCAACAACGAGATCTACGGCCTGACCAAGGGGCAATATTCGCCGACCAGCCGGATCGGCACCAACAGCCCGACCTCGCCCGGCGGCTCGGTCGACCGGCCGGCGCGGCCTTGCGCCTTTGCGCTGGGCGCTGGTGCCCGGTTCGTCGCGCGCGGGTTCGATGTTTCAAAGGAGCTGCCGAACGTGCTGAAGGCGGCCCATGCTCACAAGGGCGCTGCCTTCATCGAGATTTTTCAGAACTGCATCGTCTACAACAAGGACGTGTTCGATGACTTCGCCGCTCCGAAGGGCGCTGAAGCCAACCAGCTCTGGCTGAAGCACGACGAGCCCATGCTGTTCAACAAGGGGACAAAGGGGCTGAGAGTTAATCTCGACCATCTGCACCTTGAAATCGTGGACGTTATTGAGGATGATTGGCAGGCGGCCGGTGTGGTCATCCACGACGTTACCAACCGGGCGGTCGCCCATATGCTGATCGAAATGCCGTTCGGCGAATTCCCCATGGCGCTCGGCGTCCTCTACGACGACCCGCGTCCGACCTTCGAAGAAACCATCCTCGGCCAGGATGCGAAGTTGACGGAGGGCAAGCAGGCGAACCTGGCCAGGCTGCTGAGCACAGGGCAGACCTGGACGGTTGACGCCTGATCAACTGCGCGGGCTTTGCTCCGTCCGCCCGGCGTGGAGAATTCTTGCCCGCATCGCGATGCAGGTGCATATAGTCAGACGATGAATGCGCAGGCGCCGGTCAGAGGTACGGAGCTTGTTGCGGGTGGCCGTTCGCTCGGCTTTGCGCCGCAGTGGCTGGCGCGCGTCTGGTCCGGCGGGATGGATCGCATAATCGCACTGCTTGATACGGGCATCGTTCGAGGTTCCATCGAAGGCATTTTGCCCGACGGCAGTGTTCGGCTGATTGGCGGACGTCAGCCCGGATTTCAGGCCAAGGTCGTACTGCGCGATGGGCGTGCGCTGCTGCGCCTGGCGACGTCCGGCTCAGTGGGCTTGTATCAAGCCTGGGCAGCCGGGGAATGGGAAAGCCCCGATCCGGTCGCGCTGTTCGCGCTGACGATGGACAATGCTGCCGAGCTTGGCGGCGTAGGCAGGGCGAAGGGACCATGGCGGTTGGTTGCCCGCCTGTTGCATTGGCTTCGCCGCAATACCCGCCGGGGCGCGGTTCACAACATTCATGCGCATTACGATCTCGGCAATGATTTCTACGCGACCTGGCTTGATCCGACGATGAGCTACTCCTCTGCACGGTTCGGGGCAGGGGCAAGCACACTCGAAGCGGCGCAGCGCTGCAAGCTGGAAAGTATTGCCGCGAGGCTGGCTGGCGCCCGAACAGTGCTCGAAATCGGCTGCGGCTGGGGATCTCTAGCGCGGCAGTTTGCCGATAGCGGCGCGGCGGTCACCGCTATCAGCCTGTCGGACGCGCAGCTGGCCTGGGCGCGGGACCGGCACGGCGCGGCCGGGATAGATTTCAGGAAGGTCGATTACCGGGATATCGCCGGGCAGTTCGATGCGATCTCCAGCGTCGAGATGGTTGAGGCAGTGGGCCGGGACTACTGGCCGGATTTCTTCGACTGCCTCGCGCGCTGCCTCAAACCCGGCGGCCGCGCTGCGATCCAGTATATCGCCATCCGTGACGATCTGTTCGATGCTTACGCCCGCAGCGCCGACTTCATCCAGACCTACATCTTTCCTGGCGGCATGTTGGTGCGCGAAAGCGAATTCCGCCGCCTTGCCGAATCGCGCGGGCTGGAATGGCGGGATCCGGTATCATTCGGTCGTGATTACGCCGAGACGCTGTGCCGGTGGCGCGCGAATTTCGAAGCATCGGTTGAGCAAGGCCGGCTGCCGGTCGGTTTCGATTCCCGCTTCATCGGATTATGGCGCTATTATCTCATGTATTGCGAAGGCGGCTTCCGCGGCGGCGGAATCGACGTCGCGCAGGTAACTCTGGTCAAACGCGGCTGATCAGGGAATGGACCGGAAAATGCCGCTGCTCCCGCGTGAGCGCGCCAATACATTGTCGTGCACGATCGGGCATAGCAGCTGATGGAAGGCACAGCCGACCAGACCGTTATTCCACCAGATCACTTCCCCCTGCAGCGATTCGAGCCCCGGGATCGTCAGCCAGCACAGCGTGCCGTTGTGCATGCGGTTGATCGCCATCGCCGAGAAGCCGCTGAGTGACAGGTCGTTGATCACAGACTGGAAGCCCTTCGACCCGGAGGGGCGGAGCGATGCAGCGATGGATATCCGCGTGCGCGGTGCGCTGCGGTCTTCCTGAGCGGCGGTGCTGTACTTATCGGGCGTGCTATACATCGTTGACATGGCAACCTCGCGTGCTTTCCGACCGATGGATCAGCAGTCTGCACACAAGATGCCCGGAAATGCTTGCGCTGCCGCTACCGTGGCTGGTTAACCGATTCGCGGTGTCCGCTGGCGAATTGTTCACCAAGCAATGTAACAATGCGTTCAGCCACCACCTCCGGGGCCTTCACCGTCGCCGGATCTTCGCCCGGATAGGCGCGTGCGCGCATCGCGGTGCGGGTTGCGCCGGGACTGACCAGGGCGACGCGGACCTTGGAGATGTTCTTCGTCTCCTGTGCATAGCAATCGAGCAGCACTTCGAACGCCGCCTTGCTCGCGGCATAGGCGCCCCAATAGGCGCGCGGCTGCTTGGCGACACTGCTCGTCAGCCCGATCACCCTGGCGTCTGTGCTCTTGCGGAGCATCGGATTGAAACCCGCGAGCAGCGCCTGGGTGGCGAGCACATTGGTGCTGAGCGCCTGACTAAAGGCCTTGGGATCGATATCCGTCACCGAAGTGAGCTGCGGCAGCACCGCGGCGTTGATAATGAGCATATCGAGCGCCTGCCAGCGCTGGGCGATTGCGGCGGCAAGGCGGGCGATGGCGTCAGGCTCGGTGAGGTCGAGCGGGGCGATGGTTGCGTGGCCGCCCGCTTGGTGAATGCGATCTTCCACCGCTTCCAGCACCTTGGTGCCGCGCCCGGTGAGGACGACATGCGCGCCGGCCGCCGCCAGCGCCTCGGCGGTTGCCGCACCGATGCCGCGGCTCGCCCCGGTGACGAGCGCGACCTGCCCGCCGAATGCAGTCACGCGACTTTGTCGACCGGCAGGACCAGCTGGTCGGGGCGTTCGCGCTCTTCGACGTCGGTCAGCCTGGTCGGGTATTCGCCGGTGAAACAGGCGTCGCAATATTGCGGGGCGGACTTGTTGCGTCCTGCCTCGCCGACCGCCCGGTAAAGCCCATCGATCGAGACGAAGGCCAGGCTGTCGGCATGGATGAATTGCGCCATCGCCTCGACATCCATTTGCGCCGCCAGCAGCTTGGAGCGTTCCGGCGTGTCGACGCCGTAGAAGCAGCTGTGCTCGGTCGGCGGGCTGGCGATGCGCATATGCACCTCCGCCGCGCCGGCATCGCGCATCATCTGGACAATCTTCAACGAAGTGGTTCCGCGCACGATCGAATCGTCAATCAGCACAATGCGCTTGCCCTGGACGATGGCGCGGTTGGCGTTGTGCTTGCGCTTGACCTCGGCATGGCGCGCACCGTCCGATGGCTGGATGAAGGTGCGGCCGACATAGTGCGAGCGGATGATGCCAAGCTCGAAGGGTATGCCCGATTGCTGGGCATAGCCAATGGCGGCAGGCACCCCGCTATCGGGCACCGGGATGACGATATCGGCATTGGCCGGCGCTTCCTTGGCCAGTTCCACGCCGATCTGCTTGCGCGCCTCGTACACCGACCTGCCGCCGCTGACCGAATCGGGGCGGCTGAAATAAACATGCTCGAACAAGCAGGGACGAGGGCTTTGCTGGCGGAACGGCCGGTGGCTGGATATCCGCCCGTCGTGGGTGACCTCGATCAACTCGCCCGGTTCGACCTCACGGACGAAATCGGCGCCGACCACGTCGAGCGCGACAGTTTCGCTGGCGAACACCGTCGCCCTGTTGTCCTCTGGGCCGATCCTGCCCATCACCAGCGGTCGAATGCCCAGCGGATCGCGGCAAGCGACCATGCGCTTGGGGGTCATGCAGATCAGCGAATAGGCGCCCTCGACCAGCCGCAGCGCATCGACGAAACGGTCGAGCAAGGTCGGATAACGGCTGGTGGCGATAAGATGGACAATGACTTCGGTGTCGGAGGTCGATTGGAAGATCGAACCCTTGTTCACCAGTTCGCGCTTGAGGCTCATCGCGTTGGAAATATTGCCGTTATGCGCAATCGAAAAGCCGCCGTGGGCAAGGTCGGCGAACAGCGGCTGGATGTTCCTCAGCCCCGAGCCGCCGGTGGTCGAATAGCGGACATGGCCGGATGCCATGCCGCCGGGCATCTCGGCAAAGCTTTCGTTGCTGGCAAACACCTGGGCGACATGGCCGATGCCGCGGCGTGCATAGAATTCGCTGCCATCGTAGCTGACGATGCCGACCGCCTCCTGCCCGCGGTGCTGCAGGGCGTGCAGACCAAGCGCGGTCATCGCTGCGGCCTCCGTGGTGCCGATCACCCCGAAGATGCCACATTCCTCGCGCAGCTTGTCGCCGTCACAGTCGAGGAAGGGGTGCGTCAAATTCATGGATTCGCCCGGCCATTTGCAGGGGGGCCGATGTGGCCCTTGTTGACGGCGAAAGCAAGGGGAAGCCTGCCGCGCATTTTGACCGGGCCGAAATTGAATTTGCCAGCGTTGTCAGTGGGTCACGCTTGCGACGGGGTGGGCGATGTGGATCGGTTGCTTATCTCGGTTGCCGGATGAAGTTCCGCCGGTGCTTGCCAGCCAGTTGCGCTGCCCCTAAGCCGCGCCCAACTTCCGGCACGATGAACAGAGTTCCCGCTTGATCCTCACCCCTTTCGAATGGACCATCGCCAAGCGTTACATGCTGCCGGGGCGGGGCGAGGCGTTTATTGCGCTGGTTGCGGGCATCAGCCTTGCCGCGGTGATGCTCGGGGTTGCGGCGCTGGTCATCGTCATGAGCGTGATGAACGGCTTTCGCGCCGAACTGTTCGACAAGATCGTCGGCCTTAACGGCCATGCCATCATCCAGGCCTACGGCGGCAGGCTGGATAATTGGCAGCAGGTGCTCAAGGAAGTGCGGGCGACGCCCGGGGTGGTCCGCGCCTCGCCGCTGATCGAGCAACCCCTGCTGGTGACGTTCAACGGTCGGGTCGAGGCGATTCTGGCGCGGGGCAATACCCCCGAGGATATCCGCCGCATCGCGCCGCAGATCAAGATGGGCACGCTGGCCGAGCTGCAGCCGGGGTCCGGCAATGTCGCCATCGGCGCGCGGCTCGCGGAAAACCTGGGCGCGCGGGTCGGTGACATGATCACCATCATCAACCCCCAGGGCCGCTCCACCCCGTTCGGCACCGTCCCGCGGGAGATCGGCTATCACGTCTCGGCGATCTTCGAGATCGGAGTCTACGACTACGATCAGACCTTCGTGGTGATGCCGATGCTTGACGCGCAGACCCTGCTGCTGACCGGCGATGCGATCGGCATGATCGAGGTGAAGACCGACGATCCCGACCGCGTCGAAGAACTGCTGGAGCCGCTGGCCCGCCGGCTGGCCGGGCGGGCGGTGATTTCGGACTGGAAGACGATCAACGCCTCGCTGTTCGAGGCGCTGGCGGTAGAGCGGGTGGCGATGTTCGTGGTGCTCTCGATCATCGTGCTGGTCGCGGTGTTCAATATCCTGTCGTCGCTGATCATGCTGGTGCGCGCCAAAACCCGCGACATCGCGATCCTGCGGACGATGGGGGCGACGCGGCGCTCGCTGCTCAAGATTTTCGTGACCACCGGCTTTCTGATCGGCGCGCTGGGGACGATCGCGGGGCTGATCCTCGGTTTTGTCTTCCTGTACTTCCGCCAACCGATGGTGCGGCTGATCGAGATACTGACCGGGCAGAACCTGTGGGATCCCTCGATCCGCTTTCTCACCGAACTGCCCAGCCGCAGCGATCCGGTCGAGATCGCCGCGATCAGCGTGATGGCGCTGGTGCTCAGCTTCCTCGCGACGCTCTACCCGGCGTTTCGGGCGGCAAGTACCGATCCGGTGCAGGTGCTGCGTTATGAGTGATCCGCCAAGCGGACCGGTGGTGCGGGTGCGCGCCCTGACGCGCAGCTTCGAGCAGGGCGGCGTGCGCATCGATGTGCTGCGCGGGATCGATGTCGATATCCAGCCCGGCGAAATCGTCGCGCTGCTGGGGCCTTCGGGGTCGGGAAAATCGACTATGCTGCAAGCTATTGGCCTGCTGGAAGGCGGCTTTGGCGGCCGCATCGCGATTGCCGGGGCCGATGCGGAGAAGCTCGACGGCGACGCCCGAACCACGCTGCGGCGCGATCACATCGGCTTCGTCTATCAGTTCCATCACCTGCTTCCCGACTTTACCGCAATCGAGAATGTCGTGCTGCCGCAGATGGTCGCGGGCAAGTCGCAGGTCGACGCGGAGGTGCGGGCGAGGGAACTGCTCGATGCGCTCGGCCTCGGC
>JANLQW010000205.1:0-2069 GCA_031368085.1 Novosphingobium sp.
CTGGCCGAAGCCGAGGCGACGGCGCTGGTGCGCGATCTGGTCAACACGCCGGCGGAGGACATGGGACCGGCCGAACTGGAAGCGGTGGCCGAGCGCCTGGCCAAGGCGCACAAGGCCCAGCTGCGCGTCACCCGCGGCGAGGCACTGGAGCGCGAATTTCCGATGGTCCACATGGTCGGCCGCGCCGCCGCGCGCAGCCACGCGCCGCGGATGATCGAGCTGGAATGGGGCGATCCGTTGCATCGGCGCGTCGCGATCATCGGCAAGGGCGTGTGTTTCGATTCGGGCGGTCTCGACATCAAACCTTCATCGGGCATGCTGCTGATGAAAAAGGACATGGGCGGCGCTGCGCATGCATTGGCTCTGGCGCAGTTGATCATGGCAAGCGGACTGAAGCTGCGCCTGCATCTGCTGGTGCCAGCGGTCGAAAATGCGGTGGCCGGCAACGCGTTCCGGCCCGGCGACGTGCTGCGCTCGCGCGCCGGGATCAGCGTCGAGATTGGCAATACCGATGCGGAAGGCCGGCTGATCCTGGGCGATGCGCTGGCCCGCGCCGGCGAGGCCAAGCCGGATCTGATCATCGACTTCGCAACCCTTACCGGCGCGGCCCGCGCCGCCGTCGGCCCTGACCTGCCCGCCCTGTTTGCCCGCAAGGACGAAACCGCCGAGGCCCTGCTCGCCGCCGGCACCGAAGCCAACGATCCCTGCTGGCGCCTGCCGCTGTGGGATGGCTACCGCGAGTATCTCAAGTCCGACATTGCCGACATCAACAACAGCCACACCAACGGTTTCGCCGGCGCCTCAGTCGCTGCGCTTTTCCTCGATAAATTCGTGCCCAAAGGCGCCGACTGGGCGCATTTCGATACGTTTGCGTGGCGGCCGGCAGCCAAGCCCGGAAGGCCCAAGGGCGGCGATGCGCTGGGGCTACGGGCGAGCTGGCGCATGCTGCAGACGCGGTATGGCAAGGGCGGTGCATAACGCACCTCCGACTGCGGAGAGAAAGGCCGAATTGCCGCTCCGGTAATTCAACCTTGCCCGAATAACCCTTTGTAACGCTCGCGCAGCAGCTTCTTCTGGATCTTGCCCATCGTGTTGCGCGGCAGCTCATCGAGCGCGATGATCTCCTTGGGAAGTTTGAACGCGGCCAGTTGCTGGCGCAGCGCCGCGCGCATGGCCTCCTTGTCGAACTTCCCCACCGGCTGGATCACCGCGACCACCGCCTCGCCGAAATCGGGATGGGGTACGCCAATCACCGCGGATTCGGCGACATCGGGCCGGTCATCGAGCACCGCCTCGACCTCGGCGGGATAGACGTTGAGCCCGCCCGAAATGATCAGGTCCTTTTCGCGCCCGACCAGCTGGACCGAGCCGTCACTGTCGATGAAGCCCATGTCGCCGGTGATGAAATAGCCGTCGGGCCGGAATTCCGCTGCGGTCTTCTCCGGCATTTGCCAATAGCCCTTGAAGATGTTCGGCCCCCTCACCTCGATGATGCCAACCTCGCCCTGCGGCATCACGCGGCCGGTCTCGAACTCGGCAATGCGCAGCTCGACGCCTGGCAGCGGCGGGCCGACAAAGCCGGCGCGGCGCGGGCCCTCATAGGGGTTGGAGGTCAGCATGCCGGTCTCGGTCATGCCGTAACGTTCGAGCACCCGGTGGCCGCAGCGCTCCTCGAAGGCGCGGTGGACATCGGCGGAGAGCGGCGCCGAGCCGGAAATGAACAGCCGCATGCCTGCCGCCGCCTCGCGGGTAAAGCCGGGATCGGCGAGCAAGCGGCTGTAGAACGTCGGCACGCCCATCAACACGCTGGCGTTGCCCATCTCGCGGACCACCACGGCGCTGTCGAACTTGGGCAGGAAGACCATCGTCGCGCCGGAAAATACCGCACAGTGCACCGCGACGAACAGCCCGTGGACGTGGAAGATCGGCAGCGCGTGGATCAGCCGGTCCTCGGGCGTGAAGCGCCAGAAATCGACAAGCACCTCGGCGTTGGACACCAGATTGCCGCCCGTCAGCATCGCTCCCTTGGGCTTGCCGGTGGTGCCCGAAGTATAGAGGATCGCGGCCAC
>JANLQW010000213.1:0-5593 GCA_031368085.1 Novosphingobium sp.
GGAAATCGAAGCTCAGCGACGGATCGTCGATCAGCTCGGCGATCGGCTGCATCCGGGCCAGCGCTTTGGCGCGGCTTTGCGCCTGCTTGGCGGTGGAGGATCGCGCGGAATTGCGCGCGACAAAATCCTTGAGCTTTTCGCGCTCCGTTTGCTGCTTGGCCCGCGCCGAGGCGATCTGCGCCTGGCGTTCGGCCCGCTGACGCTCGAAAGCGTCATAACCGCCGGGGTACAGTGTCAGCTTGCCGCCCGCCAGATGCAGGATGTGATCGACGACATTGTTGAGGAAATCGCGCTCATGGCTGACCAGAAGAATGGTCGCCGGGTAGCTCTTGAGGAAATCTTCCAGCCACAATACCGCTTCCAGGTCGAGGTGGTTGGACGGCTCGTCGAGCAGCAGCAGATCGGGCGTGGAGAACAGCAGCGAGGCGAGCGCGACGCGCATCCGCCAGCCGCCGGAAAAACTCTCGAGCGGACGGCGCTGCGCCGCTTCGTCGAAGCCGAGGCCGCTCAGGATCCGGGCGGCGCGCGAAGGTGCCGAATGGGCTTCGATGGCGATCAGCCGCTCATGGATTTCGGCGAGGCGGTGGGGATCGTGGCTGACCTCGCTTTCCGTCATCAGTGCGGCGCGCTCGGTATCGGCGGCCAGCACAGTGTCGAACGGCGAGGCCTCGCCGCCCGGCGCTTCCTGCGCGATATAGCCGATGCGGCTGCCGCGCGGCATCTCGACCGAGCCGCTGTCGGGCTCGAGCATGCTGGCGATCACCCGCACCAGCGTCGATTTGCCGGCGCCGTTGCGTCCGATCAATCCGATCCGGCCGCGCGGCGGGAGCTTGGCGGTGGCACCGTCGATGATAGTGCGTCCGCCGAGGCGGACCGTGATGTCGGTAATATTGAGCATCGCGCGCCCTTAGCCGTTTTAACCCCCGGTCGGCAACGGTCTTTGTTGCACCGCAGCACGAGCCAACCGCACCAGCGCTTCGTCCAGCGCCGAGAGGAAGCGCGAGCGGTCCGTCTTGCCGAATGGAGGCGGCCCGCCGATCGCATCTCCGCCAGCCCGCAGATCGGCCATGATCGCGCGGGTGGCGATGGCACTCCCGATTGATGCCGGCGTGAACACTTTGCCGTTGTGTGCCAAAACCGCAGCGCCTGCCTTAAGGCAGCGGTCGGCCAGCAGAATGTCGCCGGTGATGACGACGCTGCGCGGCGTGCAGGCCTCGGCAATCCAGTCGTCGGCCGCATCGAAAGCATCGCCCACCACCACCCGGCCGATCAGCGGATGATCGGGCACCCGGATCGGGCTGTTGCTGACAATGGTGGCCGGCACGCCGTGGCGGAGGGCGACCTTGTAGACCTCATCCTTCACCGGGCAGGCGTCGGCATCGACGAGGATGCGGATTTCAGCGCCGCTCACCGGGCGGGCGGGCCCTTGCCCTTGAAGCCCGGCTTGCCCTTGAAGTCCGATTTTCCCTTGAAGCCTGGCTTGCTCTTGAAGTCCGACTTGTCCTTGAAGTCTGCTTTGCCCTTGAAGCCTGGCTTACCCTTGAAGCCGGATTTGCCGGGAAATGCAGGCTTGGCCTTGTAGGGGCGATTACCTTCGCTTGCGGGCCGGCCCTCGCCGGCAGGTCGAGGCGCGAGTGTCGGCCTGGTCTCAGGGGCGGCACGGACCTGCTCGGGTGCACCGCGCGGCTCATGCTGGCGCGGGGTGCGGGGTTGCTCCGGCGCACTATACGGCTCTTGCTGGCGCGGGGCGCGGGGATGCTCTGGCGCACTATACGGCTCGTGCTGACGCGGA
The DNA here is from genome assembly GCA_031368085.1 of Novosphingobium sp. Classification (GTDB taxonomy): domain Bacteria; phylum Pseudomonadota; class Alphaproteobacteria; order Sphingomonadales; family Sphingomonadaceae; genus Novosphingobium. The sequence continues at coordinate 1,793 of JANLQW010000213.1, forward strand.
GGCCGGGGACGCTCCGACGCGCCGCGCGGCTCGTGCTGACGCGGGGCGCGGCGGGTGTTTTCCCTGGCCGCGTCGCGGGGTGTCTCGGGCGATGGCTCGATGGTGATACCGCTTTCGTCTTCGCTGCCGGGCACCGACGTGCGGATCAGCGCCGCGCGGAACTTTGCCTCGACACTGCGGGGAACCTGGAAGAAGGTTTCGCTGGCGGCGATGCGGATGGCACCGATCTCGTTGCGGGTGATGTGGCCACGGCGGCACAGCAGCGGCAGGATCCAGCGCGGGTCGGCGTTCTGGCGGCGGCCAATGTCCATGCGGAACCAGACTGTATCGTCGAAGCCCTCGCGGTGATGGTCCGGCCGGCCCTGCTCGGCGCCAACGGCGCGCTTGGACGAGAGGTCGATGAGTTCTTCCGGCTGCGGCAACCGGCTGCTGTGCACCCGGACCAGCGCTGCGGCGATCTCTCCCGGGCTTTTCTGTTCGAGCAGCCGCGCGGCCAGCAAAAGCTCCTCCTCGCTGGCTTCGATCGGTTCGAGCAACGCCGCGATCAACCGCTCGCGGTCCTGCGCGCGGATCGCTTCCGGGCTTGGCACTTCCACCCAATCGGCGGCAATGCGCGCACCGCGCAGCATCATCTCGACCCGCTTGCGGCGCGGATAGGGCACGACCACCACGGCGGTGCCCTTCTTGCCCGCCCGCCCGGTTCGGCCCGAGCGGTGCTGCAGGATCTCGGCATCGCGCGGGATTTCGACATGGATCACCAGGCTCAGCGAGGCGACCTCGATGCCGCGCGCGGCGACATCGGTGGCAACGCAAACCCGCGCCCGCTTGTCGCGCAACGCCTGCAAGGCGTGGTTGCGCTCGCTCTGGCTGTGCTCACCCGACAGCGCGACTGCGGCAAATCCGCGCTCGACCAGCGCCGCATGCAGGTGGCGGACGTTGTCGCGCGTCGCGCAGAACAGCATCGCGGTCTCGGCCTCGTGGAAGCGCAGCAGGTTGATCACCGCATGCTCGATATCTGCAGGAGAGACCGCGACGGCCTGATAGGTGATATCGCCATGTCCGCGGTCGTCACCAACGGTGGAGATGCGCAGACCATCGCGTTGATAGCGCTTAGCCAGCGCGACGATCGGCCGGGGCATGGTTGCCGAAAACATCAGCGTGCGGCGCTCGCCCGGGGTGGCGTCGAGGATTTGCTCGAGATCGTCGCGGAAACCCATATCGAGCATCTCGTCCGCCTCATCGAGCACGGCGAAACGCAGCTTGGACAGCTCGAGCGCGCCGCGTTCAAGATGATCGCGCAGCCGGCCAGGCGTGCCGACCACGATATGGGTGCCGGCAAACAGCGCGCGCCGCTCCGCCGACGGGTCCATCCCGCCAACGCAGGTGGTGATGCGCGCCTTCAGCCCGGCGAACAGCCAGGTCAGCTCGCGGCTAACTTGCAGGGCAAGCTCGCGCGTTGGCGCGATGACCAGCGCAATCGGCGGGCCGTATCCCGGCATCTCCGCACCGTCCGCCAGCAGCTGCTGGGCCATTGCGAGGCCGAAGGCGACCGTCTTGCCCGAGCCGGTCTGCGCCGAAACGATCAGATCGCGGCCCATGGCATCGGGCTCGAGTACAGCCGCCTGAACCGGTGTCAGGTCGGTGTAGCCCCGGTCGGTCAGGGCGGCGGCAATCGGTGGGGCAAGATCGGGAAATGGCATGAAAACTCTACATCATAAACGGGTGACGCCAGTCGAGGGGCAATTTTGTTCCTTGAGCGCACAGAAACAATAGGACCGTGCTTCGACAAGCTCAGCACAGGCGGATCTTATTGGATCAGATCATGCGCGCGCCAATCTGCTATCTCGGCGGCAGATGGGCCCCATACAGACAGATGCGCCGAACCGCCATCACCAATCGGCGGCGCGGCAAAACAGGTTCCTTCGCGCGCATTGCCCTTCCCCCGCCTTAAAGCAGCTTAAACTTTGCGCTGTCATAACCGGGCGATGGCAAGGAATATCCCACCGGTTGCAGATGCGCCTCACAGCGCGCCCGCCGAACCAGCGAACAGCGTCCCGGAGATCGTTATCGCGGTGCTGGCGCATAATGAGGAGCGGCGTATCGCCGCCTGCCTCGCAAGTCTGCCGCTGAGCGATCCTGCTATCGCGGTCCATGTCGTGGTGAACGGTTCGCGTGACCGCACCGCTGCGATTGCCCGCTCGATTGGCGGCACCTCCGTGACAGTTCACGTCTGGCCTGAGGGCGGCAAGTCGCGGAGCTGGAACCGGTTTGTGCTGGATACGGCGGTCAGCGCGGCGCAGGCCTTTATTTTCGTCGATGGCGATGCGGAGCTGGTGCCCGGATCGATTGCCGCACTGGCGCAAACGCTCGCCGCCCATCCGGCCGCCAACGCCGCAGCAGGACTGCCATGCAATGGCCGCAGGGCTGGCAAATACCGGGAGGAACTGATCGCCAGCCACGGCATTTTCGGCGATCTTTATGCACTCTCCGCCGGCTTTGTCGGCCGCCTGCGCGCCAGCGGCATCCGCCTGCCCGACGATCTGGTCGGGGACGACGGCCTGATCGGCGCGCTGGCCAAGACCAACCTGGGCGGGCTGGATGATTGGCGCGAGGAGCGGGTGTTGCCCTGTGTGGAAGCCGGCTTTCTGTGCGAACCGGCGCGGCTGACCTCTTTGCTCAGCCTGACCAATCAGTACCACCGAATGATCAATTACAGCGTGCGGCGATTCCAGAACTGGATAATTACAACAATCCTGCGCGAAAGCGGTCCGCACGACCTGCCCCGCAGTTTCGTCGCTCTTTATCCCCGATGGATCGCCGGCATGACCCCCCGAAGACACGCGGTCTGGTGGTGGTTCGACTGTCAGGCGCTGGCACGCATGCGCTCAGTTGCAGTCCCGAATAATGTTCCGGAGGCAAACATCATGACTGTCAGCCATACGCGACGCTGATAATCAGTCGCGAATGAACCGTACCATGTGCCGGTCAGTAAGTGGCACACCGCCTCAGGAAGCGGCGGCAACCAATTCTATGATCGGGCCTGCAGAACCTTGCGGTGCCGTGCCGTTGTCCAGGATACTCGCTGCTCGCCGCCGGAATTCCGCTGCCATGGCCTGATGCATCATGCGGGCCGGAGCATCGTCGGTAGCACCCGCCAGTCGATCATGCATTCTTGCCCGTTCCAGGCAATCTGCATGGCTATCAGTATTGGTCATCGACCAATCTCCTTATTACGCCCTTGCGCTCGCAGCGCTGTCTTAACGTCACGCCATCAACTGCGGCGCTCGCTGGTTACGATTTTGGCACCTCTATCGAGCAGCGTTTACGCCTGTTTTCAGCGAATGAAAACGCTAAAATCGCCAGTGTGTGTCTCGAATCGGTTATGCCCAGCCGCCCGCCTGAGGCGAGACGCGGTGTTGCTTGCGCTGCTTTCGGCTTTCGCCATCCACTTCATTCAGGCAAACTCCGTAACCCCATAGATTGGCGAGGTTTTGCAAAACCATCGCGAGATCGCCTTCCTCCAGCAGCATGCCATCGGCGACCTGATGTTCCAGCATCAGCACCCGGTCGCCGGCGAAATCGACATCGACGATCTGGATATCCGGCTCCTGCCGGCCGATATCGTATTCCCGCGCCAGCGCCCGGCGGATGCGCCTGTAGCCGCGCTCATTGTGGATCGCATCGACCCTCAGTTCGGACTCCGCTTCGTGATCGAGAATCTGGAACAGCCGCCACTTGCGGATCAGATGCGGGCTGAGAAACTGACCGACGAAGCTCTCGTCGCGGTAGTTCGCCCAGATA
>JANLQW010000261.1:0-20886 GCA_031368085.1 Novosphingobium sp.
AGCGGCGCGCCGCCAAGCTGGGCCAACATCTCGTCAAGGTTGCTCATCGCCAAATTCTCCCGTGTTGCTCCTTATACGCAAAGCAAGACAATAACCCTCAATACCAGCTTGATCTGCCGCGAGCGGATTTTTCAAGGGGTAGGCTTCGGCGCTGCGTATTTGTCATGACCCCCATGATGGAGACCGTTCATGTCCAAGTTCCGCTTTGCCTTCACCGCTCCCTTCCTTGCCGCCCTTGCATTCGCTGGAAGCGCACAAGCTCATACCAAGCTCGTATCATCGTCTCCTGCGGCCAATGCGACGGTTGCCAAGCCCGGCCGGGTCGTCCTGACCTTCAATGAAAGGGTCGTTGCCAGCTTTACCGGGGCAACGCTCGCCATGACTTCGATGCCGGGGATGGCACGCCACAAGCCGATGGCGATCACCGGCTTCACCTCGGCAATGAGCGCCAACGGCAAGACGCTCACGCTGACGATGCGGCGCGCACTTGCGGCTGGCACCTACCAGCTCAAGTGGCACGCTGCGGGCGCCGACACGCACCGCATGGAAGGCACTCTGTCCTTCACCGTGCGATAAGGTGATCGACACACTGACCATCGGCATCCGGTTCGCGCTTTATGCGAACCTCATGCTGTTGTTCGGATTGCCACTGTTCGGGCTATACGCCTTGAAGGGCGCGGAACGGTTGCACAGCAATGTGTTGCCGCTCCGCGCCCTGGCAATCTGGCTGTCAGCGACGGCCATTGCTCTGTCGTTGTTGAGTATCTTCGCGATGACTGCGGCGATGGCGGGCGTTGCGCTGCTTGAGGTTGACCGTGCTTCGGTCAGCATGATGATCGCCGAAACTCCAATGGGGCAGGCTTGGGCTGTCCGCATGGCGGCCCTGTTCGGGACGCTCAGCATTGCGATTGCGATGAGTCGGCTAAAAACACCGACTTTGCTGGTTCTGGTTTCATTGGGATCGGCGACCGCCCTCGCCTCGCTGGCATGGACAGGTCACGGGGCCGCGAGCGAAGGTGTCGCAGGAACACGCCATCTTATCGCGGACATCGTGCATTTATTGGCGGCCGGCGCATGGATCGGTGCGCTTGCGGCACTCGGCGCGCTGCTGTTTCGTCCAGCTCATTCAAGGTCGAATGATCATATCCGGCTAACACACCGCGCGCTCGAAGGATTTTCAACTATCGGAACGGTGATCGTCGCGCTGATCGTGGTGTCCGGTCTGCTGAATAGCTGGATACTGGTCGGCCCCGAACATCTGCTGTCGATGAGTTCAACGCTTTATGGGCAGCTGCTCATTGCAAAGCTGGCTCTGTTCGTCGTCATGCTCGCTTTAGCAGCGGCAAACCGGTTCCGCCTGACCCCCGCGTTCGACCAGGCTATCAAGAATGGTGGAACATTTGTGTCGATAAGGCAGTTACGTCGTAGCCTGATCTTCGAGGCGAGCGCCGCGCTCCTGATCCTTGGCCTTGTCGCATGGCTTGGCACGCTCGAACCGCCGATGTCGATGTGACTGCTCAAGGGAGAATGATCGTGCAAGAAGCCATTGGTGCGGCACATTCTAATCCTGGTGGCAGTTGTTGCCAGACGGCTAAAGCAGACAATCTTAGGACGGTTATTGATCCCGTCTGCGGGATGACAGTTGATCCCGACACGACCCCGCATCATGCAACACACGGCGCTGCCGATTACCATTTCTGTAGTGCGGGATGCCTGGCAAAATTCACCGCCGATCCGGCCAAATATCTCTCCGCCGCCTCGCGCACGGAAGCCATTGCAGCCCCCGGCGCGATGTGGACCTGCCCGATGCACCCCGAAATCAGGCGGGACGGGCCAGGAACCTGCCCGATCTGCGGGATGGCGCTGGAGCCCGAAGAGCCATCGCTGGACGATGCCCCCAATCCTGAACTGGTAGATTTTACGCGCCGTTGGTGGGTGTCTGCCGTGCTGGCCGTGCCGCTGCTCGTCCTGACGATGGGGAGCGAACTGCTCGGCCTGCATCTGGTCAGCCCGGCGATTTCGCCCTGGCTCCAGCTCGCACTGACCGCGCCCATCGTCCTGTGGGCGGGATGGCCATTCTTCTCCCGCGGCTGGACTTCAATCGTCACGCGCAAGCTCCATATGTTCACCTTGATCGCTATCGGCGTTGGCGCGGCTTTCCTGTATAGCTTGGTTGCAACCGTCGCTCCGGGGCTGTTCTCTCCGGGCTTTCGAACCCACGGCGGCATGGTGCCAGTGTATTATGAGGCGGCGGGGGTGGTTGTTGCGCTCGTCCTGCTCGGCCAGGTGCTTGAACTGCGCGCGCGGGCGGCAACCGGCAAAGCGATCCGCGCACTCCTCAATCTAGCACCCAAGACCGCCCGGCGCATCAATGCCGATGGCACCGAGACCGATATTCTGCTCTCGGAGGTGCAAACGGGCGACCGCCTCCGCATCCGCCCGGGCGAAGCGGTGCCGGTGGACGGCGTAGTCAGCGAAGGACGGTCCTCCGTTGATGAATCCATGCTCACCGGCGAGCCTTTGCCGGTCGCCAAAGAACCAGCGAGCGCAATGACTGGCGGCACCGTCAATGGCACCGGCAGTCTGGTGATGGAGGCGCAGGCGGTTGGCGCGGATACGATGCTTGCGCGGATCGTCCGTATGGTTGCCGAAGCCCAGCGCAGCCGCGCGCCGATTCAGGCGGTGGCGGATCGCATATCGGGCTGGTTCGTCCCGCTGGTGATTGCGATTGCCATCGCCTCTTTTGCGGTGTGGAGCCTCGTCGGGCCTGAACCCCGCATGGGCCATGCCCTGCTCAATGCCATTGCTGTGCTGATCATCGCCTGCCCTTGCGCGCTAGGGCTGGCGACCCCCATGTCGATTATGGTGGCCACCGGACGAGGTGCGCAAGCCGGCGTGTTGGTCAAACATGCCGAAGCGCTGCAAGCCTTCGAGAAAGTCGATACGCTGGTCATCGACAAGACGGGGACGCTCACCGAAGGCAAGCCCAAGCTGGTTGGTATTCAGACGCTGGGCGGGATGGACGAAAATGACCTGCTCGGCCTGACGGCTGCGGTCGAAGCTCGCTCCGAGCACCCGCTGGCCCATGCCCTGGTTAACGCCGCGAAGGAACGCGCGCTAGATCTTGGAGAACCGCAGGAATTTGCCGTGCAGGTCGGCCTCGGAGTCAGTGCCAAGGTGAACGGTCGCGTGGTCGTCATCGGCAACGCGGCCCAAATGCAGCGCATCGGGGTCGACCCAGCGCCGCTGCACGATGCGGCGGAGGCCAGGCGTCGCGACGGCGCGGGCGTGATGCTGATCGCGGTCGATGGCAAGCTCTCCGGGTTGGTGGCCGTCGCCGATCCGATCCGGGAAAATGCCCGCAACTCCATTGAGGCGCTGCGCAAACAAGGGCTGCGAGTCATCATGCTCACCGGCGACAACCCGACCACGGCTCAGGTCGTTGCCGATGCTGTCGGCGGGCTCGACGGCGTTCATGCCGAACTCAAACCACAAGACAAGGCGCGGATCGTTGGCGAACTCAAAGCTTCGGGTGCCAAGGTGGCCATGGCGGGCGACGGCATCAATGACGCGCCCGCGCTTGCCGCTGCGGACGTTGGCCTTGCGATGGGAACCGGCACCGATGTCGCCATCGAAAGCGCCGGTATTACGCTTACCAAGGGCGATCTTGCCGCCGTGGTCCGCGCCCGCGCGCTTGCGAAGGCAACAATGGCCAACATCCGACAAAATCTATTTTTCTCGTTCCTGTTCAATGGGATCGGTGTGCCGGTCGCAGCGGGCGTGTTGTATCCGGTGTCGGGAATATTGATGTCGCCGATGTTTGCGGGCGCGGCGATGGCCCTGTCTTCGTTCACAGTAGTAATGAACGCGCTGCGGCTTCATCGGGTGAAGCTGTAACCTGGGTCCGCTATCCGATCTGCCTGCGCTTAAATGGTGCTATGTGACCAGGAAACCTGTGCGCGGGTAGTGCTGGACAGGGCGGGCAGTCACAGATTCAATGTCTATCTGCGGGCCTATGGCACGGTCAGCGATGCCCGTGCCTCGATCGGGCGGTATCTGACGTTCTACAACAGCCGATGCTTGCACTCATCGCTTGACCGCAAGACCCCCGATCAGGCCTGCTTCAACCAACCGCTTCTCGCAGCGGCATGAAACCGGCAGACACACCACTTAGCAATCGTGCGAGACCGTTCAAACAAACCGAGCCAGCTCTGCTTCCACCGCCAAGTTGCGCGAGCAGGGTGACATCTAAAGCGCTTGCATGGTTTGGCCGATTGCCCCAGTTTCCCGGGCATCGCCCGAAGCACGCCAATCCTGCGGAATGCCGCAATTTTTGCTGAGTCGCATGACCCGCCCCATTGATCTCCGCAGCGCCGGCCTGAACCCAGCCTTCCTGGCCGAGCGCGAGGTCGTGCTGCTTGAGCTGTCCGGCGGGCAGCTGGTGGTCGGCATGGCAGACGCCGGCGATACCCGCATGATCGCCGCGCTGCGCTTTGCCACCGGGCTTGATATCGCCGCAGTTGAGCTGAGCCCGGCGGAGATATCGGCGCGCCTTGCGGGTCACATGGCCTTCCCGGCTGCGGAAATCCTGCCTCCAGCAGCGTTCCGCAATCCCGAAAGCCTGTTCGGACGGCTGACCAGGTGGCTTGGAACCGGGCAGGATGAAGCCGCGCTGGAACCGCTGGCCCGCCTGTTCGAAGCCGGTGCAGGTTTGGCAGAGGCTGGCTCCATCCTGCTGACGCTGTACCCCTGGCGAGCGCGGTATGCGCCGGATTTGCTGCGGATCGCCGCGCAGTTGGAGCTGGGTCAGCCGATCGAGACCGCTCTGCGCAGCGGCGGCAGGCAATTCATCTGGCTTGCCGAAGTGCTCGCCACCTGTCCCGCCGAGACCGACCGGCGCATTGCATTTACGCGGATCATCATGCTGCAGATCGCAATAGCACGGCGGCGCGCGCCGGCGCGGCAAGCGCTCTGGGAACTTGCCGCGCTGGCTCCGTTCGCCATTCTTGCCTGGTGGCCAATTGCCCCCGGGGCGGCGATGGCGATTGTGGCCGCGGCGATCCTGGCCTGGGTACACGGCCGCCGCCTCACGGGCCGAGGGCTGGCTGGTGACGGGCTGCGGGCCGAAATCCTCGCTGTTACGGCAGCGATGTCCCGGCTGCCGGTTCCGCCTGCGCTCGCGATACAGGCAGGGCTGGCTCGGCTAGGCTCGCTGGTTCCGTGCGTGAGCGTTTTTCCGGCGGAGCGCCAGAGTCTGGCGCTGGCACTGGAACTGGCGCCGTTCGATGCCGCTTTGCTGCAGCGCGGCGATCTGGCCGAGGCATCGGCGAGGATCGCGGCCACCTGCGCTGCCCGCGCCGATGCCAGCACCAACAGCTTTGCCTGGCTGGTGCGGCTGAGCGCAAGTGTGCTGATCGCAGCGGCCGTGGTGTGGCGCATCCTGTGACCGATCACGGCGGCGCGGTCCTGCACGTCACGCGTGACAGGGTATTGGATGCGTCCTGCGGCGGGCGTGCAAGTGCGGGTTTCGGCGGTGCGGAGGGGTGGGATGCGCTGCACACGGCACTTGGCGCCAACGCCGATATCACGGCGCTGGTTGCGGAAACCGAAACCTTTAGCCTCGATCTACCGCAAATGCCCGCCAGCCGGCGCGAGCTCCGCCGGATGCTGCAGGTGGCGGCGCCGGTCGTCCCCTTTCATCTGCGTTGGACTGCGCCATTAGCCAATCCCGCAACCGGGCGCGTCACGGTAACGCTGGTACGCACAGAATGGCTCGATCGCCGGATTGCCGCGATTGAGCGCCAACTCAAACCCCGGTCGCTCACCGTAACCGACGCTCAGGGCCGCGCGTTTGGGTATGTTGCGCCCGGGGAGCGGCACCGGCGTCTGGCGAGTGCGGGGGTATCCGGACTGGCACTGCTGTTGGCGCTTGCGGTTGGTGCGTTGCTGATGCGGGACGCAGGCAGCGATGGCGGAAACCCGCCTGATCCGCCTGAGCGGCTGGGTCCGATAGCAGCTGCGCGCGGTCCGCAGGCCGCAGTGCCAAGTGTCGCGACCAAGGCGCCGCCGCCGGTTACCCCGCCGCCGGAACAAATCGGCGCCCCCGCATTCGCACTCGTCGGAGTCGCCGGTCGGCTGTCGGGCGATGTCGATGTGCTGGTCAAGCCGGTCTGGGGCAAGACCACCGTGCTGCGGGTGGGCGACAGCCTGATGGGCTGGACTCTGGTCTCGGCAGGTGCGGACCGGGTCACCATTGCCCGCAAGGGGGAGCGCCGCGAACTCGTGCTACCGGCCTCGCCCTGACGCTGGAAGCGCTACAAACGGTGGTCCGGTACATAGCCCGGATGCACGATGAGCAACGGGATCATTGCAGTGAGCAGCGCTGCGGCCAGAAACCAGCTGGTCACCACTCGGGGGACGATGGTCCACCCCCGCGCGATGCACCAGGCTGCGGGCAATCCCAGCAACAGCGCCGGCAACGCCCTTGGCAGCGGCATGGCCAGCCCCTCACTTGCTTCGACCAGCCCGGCCCAGACCCCCGCATTGAGTGCCAAAGCAAGGGTGGGCCAGCAACGTCCGGCGAGCGGCCGAGGCCAATAGACAGCCAGCGCGGCAAGCCCCAGGCTGATCCAGCAACCAGCGAACGCCGCGGCGTCGGTCACCCCGCCGACCGCATGCGCCGCGATGGCGGCCAGCGCCGCCACGCCTGCGGCGATCAGGGCGGTTTTTCGAGGGGCGAAGGCCAGCGCGAACGCCAGTACGCCGAGCAAAAGTCCGGCCGCAATAGCTGCGCCTTTCATATGGTAGCAACCGCGGTGGCCAGAAAATAGCAGCCGGCAAGCGCGATTAGTCCGCCACCCAAGCGCAGCATCCCCTCGCCGCGGGGACGGGTGCGCAGCAGGCCGATGGCGATACCAAGCACATGCAGTAGGCCGGTAGCCAGCACGAAGCCAAGGCTGAAGCCGAGCGGATCGGCCATCGAGGGCAGCTCAAGGCCGTGCGCATAGCCGTGGAACAGGCCGAATACCGCGACGATCGGCGCCGCCACCCAGACCGGCGCCTGCCAGCGGCACAGGATCGCTGCGCCCAGCACGATCACCGAGACGGCGATGCCGAATTCAACCGAGGGAAACGGCACGCCCGCCATGCCAAGCACGCCGCCCAGCGCCATGACGGTTGGAAACACCACCGGTAGCAGATAGATCAGCGGCCGCCCGAGGAACGCGCCCCACAGGCCGACCGCGACCATCGCCAGCAAATGGTCTGGCCCGGACAACGGATGCAGAAACCCGCCGCCGAAGGAAAGCGAAAGCGACGCCGCGTTGTGCGCCGCCGCCGGCGCGGCCACAACCAGCAGCATCAACGGCAGCGCTGCCGAAACCAAAAATTTGCGCATGGCGGTCAAGCGAAGGGTCCTTGCGCCGGGGTGCGCTGATCGGCCATGAACGGCCGGCCGGTCACGGCTTATAAAAAGGATTCCGCAATGCGCAACTTATGGCTAGCCGTGATGCCGGCGCTGGCCGCCTTCCCGGCGGTAGCGCATGATTTTTGGATGCAGCCGCGCCTGTTCAATCCGGCAGCCGGTTCGACTGTCCTGCTCTCCATGCTGGTCGGACATGGTACCGCGCGCGAACGCTGGGGCGCGACCAACAGCAATGTCGTGCTATTCAAGACCATAGGTCCCGATGGCATGGTGGACCGGAAGCGCAATCTTTCGATTGGCGGGCCCGGTTTCGATGCTTTGATGCCGCTCAACCGGCCGGGAAGCTATATGTTCATCCTGCAATCGACCGCGACCTCGAGCCAGCTGCCGTTCCTGCGGTTCAATGATTACGTTGCTGCCGAAGGGATCACCCCGATCATCGCGCAGCGCCAGAAAATGGGCCAAGAGAAAACCGACGGGCGCGAAATCTACAGCCGCCGAGCCAAGGCGATCGTCCAGATCGGCACGGTCGACGCAGCCTCGATCGCGCGGGTAATCCGTCCGGTCAATCTGCAGCTCGAGATCGTGCCTGGGCGCCATCCGGGAGTGATTGGTCCGACAGGCACGATGCCGGTGCGGGTGCTGTGGAATGGCCGCCCGCTCGCGGCGGCACTGGTCAAGCTGACCGATCTCGACGCCGATGCGGAACCCGCCGCAGTGCAGCGCACCGACGCCGCAGGTGCTGCGGTTTTCCGCATTCCGCACGCCGGCAAATGGCAGATGAACGTGGTCTGGGCCGTGCCCCTTCGCGGAGACCGGCGCGCGGACTTCAATACGGTTTTTTCAAGTCTGACATTCGCTGTTCCCTGAACGGTTGCAAGGGTCAGTAAATCCCGTCGATCTCGCTCGGCAGCCGCGCCTTGGGGGGTTCGAGCAGCAGGCTGGGTTCGCTTTGCTGGGCGTTTTCAGCGTTGCGGATGCGGTCGTATTTCTCGGCCGAAGCCGTCGCGATTGACGCCGAATCGCGCAAAATGGTCGGCTTGAGGAACACGAACAGCGTGCGCCGGGTCTTGGATTCGCGGCGGCTCTTGAACAGCTCGCCGATGATTGGAATGTCGCCGAGCACCGGCACCTGGCTGCGTGATCGGATCTGGTCATCGCTGATCAGCCCGCCCAGCACGATTGTCTGGCCGTCGTCGGCCAGCACCGTGGTCTGGATCGAGCGGCGATTGGTGACGAGGTCGGCGGCGCCGGCAATACTGCCAACCAGCGACGACACTTCCTGGTTGACCTCCAGCCGGATCGTGTCGCCGTCATGCACCCGCGGCACCACGCGCAGCGTAATGCCGACATCGGCGCGCTCGATCGTGGTGAAGGGGGTGGTGGTGTTGCCGTCGGTGGCATAGCTGCCGGTGCGGAACGGCACGTTCTGGCCGACGACGATCTCGGCCGGCTGGTTGTCGAGCGTGGTGACGCTGGGGGTCGAGAGCAGATTGGCGCGGGTCGACTGGCCGAGTGCCTGGATAAGAATGCCGAAGTCGCCGCGGCTGCCGACGCTGGCGGTCGCGCCGTCGTTGGCGAGACCGGCGGCGGCGGGCGAACCGATGAACGCCAGAGCCTGGCGCAGCGACAGGCCAAGATTGCTGAACGAGGTGCCGCCGCTGTTGGTGACCGCGTCGGCCGCCGCGCCGAGCCCAAGCTGGATACCAAGCTGCTCGGATTGATCACCGGTGATCTCGACAATCGCCGCCTCGATCATCACCTGCGGTCGGCGCACATCGAGCTCGGCAATCAGCGGCGCGATTCCCGCGACCGCCGAGGGCGAGCCGCGCACGACGATGGCATTGAGTTCGGGCGCAGGCTGAACCGCCAGCTCGGGGGTGGCAAAGCCGTTCGCGCTCGTGCCCGAACCTGGCGAGGACAGCGTGGTCCGCAAACTTTGCGCCGAGCGCACCGCCGGATTATCGGTCAGCGCCGCGAGCCCGCCGGACGAAGATGTCACCCCGCGAATTTGCGATGCGCCTGGCGCAGCCTGGGTCGACAAGGCGCCGAGCGTGCGGGCAACCGGATTGCTGGCCGCGCCTTCGCCGCCCATCAAACCGCTCAGGATCGCCGTCACCGCTTCGGCGTCGTTGAAGCGCAGTCGGAAGACGCGAGTGACCGCCGCGCTGCCGCTGGGCCGGTCAAGGGTCAGCGCAATTCGCCGCGCCTCGGCAATCGCGCGGGCATCGCCACGGATCAGCACGACGTTGCTGCGCTCATCGGCGACGGCGCGCGTGCTGCTGGCGCCTTCCCCCTGACCGCCCAACACACCATCGATCGCCGCAGCCACATCCTGGGCTGCCGCATAGCGCAAAGTAATGGTGGCGAAGCCGATGCCGCCGCTGCCGCCATCGAGCGAATGCGCCAGCCCTTCGATGCGGGCGACGTTGTCTACATAGTCGGTGACGACGATGGCGTTTGGATTGGTAACTGCCTCGATACTGCCGAATGAGGCGACGATTGGCCGGAAAATGCGCGCTGCCGCGTCTGGCGACAGATTGCGCAAGCGGATCAGCCGGGTAACGACGCGGCCGGTGGTGGCCCCGCTGCTGGGCTCACGCGCCGCATTGGCCTGCGGCACCACCCGCCAGGCACGTCCGTTGCGAACCACGGCGAAGCCCTGCCCGCGCAGCACCGAGACGAACAGTTCCCATACCCCGGCCGGGCTCAGCGGGCTGGCCGAGGATACATTGACCGTGCCCTTGACTGCCGGGTCTAAAATTATCGTGCGCCCGGTGAGCCGCGAGATCTGCTGGGCGACATCGGCAATGTCGACATCGCGCATGTTGACCGTGACATTGGCCGCTGCCGCCGGGGCCGGAGGAGTTACCTGCGCCGAGGTCGGAATTGAAATCGCCGCCGCGAGCGAGAGGGTCAGAGGCCAGCGGAGGATTCGGTTCATTCGTGCTGCTCTTATCGCACCGGCACGGATAGGGAAACCCGCTGTCCGTCGCGCAGGATTTCAACGCGGGCGACACCGGCTGCGGCAGCGCGCGCCATGATCTCGCGCGGGTCGGCATCGGCACCGACTGCTGCGCCGTTGACCCGCTCGATCACGTCGCCGGGACGAATGCCAGCGGCCAGCATCGCCGGCGCCGAGGCCGAACCGACGCGGTAGCCGGTGGCGCCCGGACCAGCCCCGACCTGGGGAGGCGGCATGACTGGCGTCGCGGTTGGAGGAGATGCGCGGCCTTGCGCTTCGCGGGGGATCAATGCGCGGATCGCATCGATCCCCGATGCCGGCAGCGCGGGCGGGGCGGCTCCTGCCGATGTCGGCGAAGGCACCGATCCGCCGCCAGTCAGAGCATTCGCGCCAGCCTGCGGTTCGGGATTGAAGCCGATGATCCGCTGGCCGTTCGCCGTGCGCAGGACGATTTGTTCGGCCTGGATCGCCTCGATCACCCCCCCGGACACCGCTTGGCCAAGCCCGTAGGAGACAACCTTGCCGTCGGCGCCGGCGATCAATACAATCGAGGCCTCGGCAGGCACGGCCAGGAAGATCGCACGCAGCCGGATCGAGCCGTCGCCGCCCCCGCCCGTTGCCGCTATCGCCGCGCCGAACGGCGCCAGCGCCAATACCGGGCGGATGTCGGCCAGCGCCGAGCTGCCGGGCGCTATCGGCGCGGCGGCGGGACCGACGCCATGATAACCGGCCAGCCGCCAGGTCAGCCCGGCAAGCGCGAGGGCAACCGAGGCGACGACCGCGCCCGTGAAAATGTCAACGCCCAGCCGGGCCTGGCGCAAGTTCATCGCGTTATCGTCCCGCGATCGACGAAACCGCGCAGTGTCACCACCGACTCGCCGCCGCCCGCCGGGGAGACCTGTACGGTAGCAAGCTGCAGATCGGGATCGTCGCTGCTGCCAAGCGCAACGCGCAAGGTCCAGCGGCTGCCGAGCATCGTTACCTCCTGGTTGCCGGCAATTGCGGTGCCCATGCCCAATGACGCCTCGGCCAAGGCATTTTCCGCCACCAGTTGAGCCGCTGCGCGGCGTTCCAGCCCGTAAAGCGTATCGATATGCGCCTCGGCCGCGCGGACGATGCCGACAGCGGCAATGCCCAGGATCGCCAGCGCAACCAGCGCCTCGATCAAGGTGAAGCCGCGCTGCGATGGCGGTGCCAAATTCATGAGCCTGCTGCCCGGTTTGCAGGGTCCAGCCGCGCCGTCATGCCGTCGAAGCTCACTGTCCAGCGGCGCTGATCCGCGGAAAGCGTCAGCGTGAAACCCTGGCCCGAGGCGTCGGCACCCATCGGCAGCGGGTTGCGCGGATCACTGCTTTGCAGGGCCATGCCGCCCGGCAAGCGGTATGCCTCGCCGAGGTTGGCCAGCCGGCTCGGTTGCCACGCGCCGCGCGCCGCATTCCATTCGACGAAGCCATAGCCATTCGCCGAAGCGGCGAAGGCAATAGGTTCGGCCGACAGCATGGTTCGGTCGGCCGCCAATTGCAGCCGCGATTGCAACCGCTTCGCCTCGGCCTGGCCGTTCATCCCCCTGCCCGCGCCGATGGCCAGCAGCGTCACAGAACTGGTAATCGCCAGGATCGCAAGGACGACGAGCACCTCCACCAGCGTCATGCCGCGCTGCGGAGCCGGCGTCTTTCGCCTCCGACAGAGGTTCATCGGCCAGCGAGGGAAATGTCCTGATCTACGCCCTCGCCCCCCGCCTTGCCGTCCTTGCCGAGCGAGACGATGTCGAACCCGCCGCCACTGACACCCGGCGAACTGTAGCCATAGGGCCGGCCCCAGGGATCGGCGGGGAGCTTTTCGAGATAGCCGTTTGGCGACCAGTTTGCCGGAACCGGGCCACTGGACGGGCGCACCGCGAGGGCGCTCAGCCCCTGCTCGCTGGTCGGATAATCGCCATTGTCGAGCCGGTACATCTTGAGTGCGGCCGATATCGTGCGCAGGTCGGTTTGGGCGACAGTCACCCGCGCCTGGTCGGGCCGGCCGATCACATTGGGCACGATCAGGAACGCCATTACCGCGATGATGGCCAGCACCACCAGGATTTCGATCAGCGTCAGTCCCGCCTCGCCGTTCGGCGCGCATTTGCGATTCCGTGCCGCAGAAAACCGCTTTGGTGTTGGGCTCATAATCCTTACTATAGGGGCACGAGATGGAAAATCTACCGCGCCAATTGCCAGCCGATGAAGCAATTTCGACCGAGAGCCCTGCGGCCTCGCAGCGCACATCGAGTGGTATCTGGTCGCTCGACGGAGACCGGCTTGTCAGCGTTGAGGACTTCGCGGAAGGGCCGGCGGTCGTTCTGGTCCGCAGCGAGCATGTTCTGGTAGTGTCGGTCGACTTGCCGCCGATGCAAAGCGCCGCGCGGCGGCGAGAGGCGCTGCCCTTTGCCATAGAAGACCGGATCGCCGATCCGCTCGACGAAGTCCATGTCGCGCTCGGCGGCGAAGTCGCCCCGAACCGCTGGCTGGCCGGAGTGGTCCGGCACGACCTGATGCGCCAATGGCTGCTGCGCCTGACCGAGGCGGGCCTGGAGCATGCCTCGCTCGTGCCCGATGCGCTCGCGCTGCCAGTGCCGGGTCCGGGCAGCTGGTCGGTCGATCTTGCCGGCGAGCGGGCGATGGTCCGAGCGCCCGATGCCACCGGCTTCGCCATTCCCCTCGCCCTGCTCGTCCCTGCCTGGCAGGCGGCGGGCGAGCCGGAGTGTATCGCCTATGGCGATCCGCTGCCGCCGCAGATGCACGGGGCCCAGGCGGGGCTGGAGACCCAGCCGCTGGCGCGCCGGCTGCTCGCACCAGCGCTCGATCTGCGGCAGGGACGCTACGCCGCGCCGCGCCGCAAAGCCGATCCGCTGTGGAAGCGCATGGCGTTGGTCGCCGCTGCCGGCGCGCTGGCGCATGGCGCCATCGCCGCGGCTGACACGCTGGCGCTCACTCGCATCGCGGACCAGCGCGAGGCCCAAGTACGCGCCTTCGCCGCCACTGCCCAGCCCGACTTTATAATTGGACCCGATCTCGGCACGGCCGTCGCCGATATGACTCCCGATGGCACCAGCGGAGCGCCCAGCCGGTTCCTCGCGCTGCTGGCGCGCACCGGCGGCGCACTGGCAGCGGTGCAGCCGGCGATCAGCTGGCGCTCGGTCGCCTTCGACCGTTCGGCAGGCGCGCTGACGATCGTGGTCGAGACCGGCGACATCGTCGGACTGCAGCAGGTCGCGCAGGCGCTGGCGCGGGCCGGGCTGACCGCGCAGCCGGGCGCCGCCTCGACCGACCAGGGCCGTGCGGTCGGCAGTTTCGCGGTGCGCGGCGCATGATCCCGCAGCACCTCTCTGCCCGCTACGGCCAGTATTTCGACCTTGGCCGGATTGAACCGTATTGGCAGCGGGGCCGGATCTGGTGGAGCGAACGCTCGCTCCGCGAACAAATTCTGCTGGGTGCATTGACGGCAGCGGCGATCTTCGCGTTACTTCTCCTCGCGGTAATCGCCCCGCTTCGTGCCGCGCGGGCTGAGGCCCTGGCCGATATCCGCGATGCCGGTCTGCTCGAAGCGCGGCTGCGCGCCGGCGGGCCCGACCTGGCGCGAACCGGCAGAATGCGGCGCGGCACCGCCTCGGCGATCATAACCGACAGCGCGGCGGCGGCGCGCATCGTCATCCAGCGGATCGAGCCCGAGGGCGGCAACACCCGCATCGTCCTGGGCGACGCGCCGTTCGATCAGGTGCTTGGCTGGATCGCCGAACTGGAGCAGACCAGCCGCCTGCGGGCGAGCGAGGCGACCATCGAGCGCAAGGGCGCGCCCGGGATGGTTTCGGCGACCTTAGTGCTGACCAACTGATGCCAAACGCCCTCGCACCAGCCCCGCCCCCGCAACTCGCCGGCCTGAGCTACGCCTTCGCCCGAGAACGCGGCGCGCTGGTGCGGCGGGAGGACGAGGGGCTGGTCTGCCTCCACCGCGCCGAGGCCGACCTGGCAACCTTGCTCGAAGTCCAGCGCCTCTACGGGGATATCGCCTGGCAGCAGATCGACGATGCCAGCTTCGAGCGCAGCTTGCAGACCACCTACCGCGAAAACGCCAGCATGGCCGCCAATGTCGCCGATACGGAAGATGTCGATCTGGCATCGCTGGCCGACAGCGCCGCCGAGGTCGACGACCTGCTCGACAACCGGGACGATTCGCCGGTCATCCGCCTGATCAACGCGCTTCTGCTCGAGGCGATCAAGGAAGGCGCGTCGGATATCCATATCGAGACGCAGGAGCGCCGGCTGGTCGTCCGCTTCCGCGTCGATGGCGTGCTGCGCGAGATGATCCAGCCAAAGCGCGGGCTAGCGCCGCTGCTGGTCAGCCGGATCAAGGTGATGGCGCGGCTCGACATCGCCGAAAAGCGGGTGCCGCAGGATGGGCGGGTGACCCTGCGTATCGGCGGGCATGAGATCGATGTGCGCGTCTCGACTATTCCCACCCAGCACGGTGAGCGCGTGGTCATGCGCCTGCTCGATCGCGGCGCGGTGCAGCCCGATCTGGCCGATCTGGGGATGAATACCCGCGATATCGAATTGCTAACGCGGCTGCTCGATCGGCCCAACGGCATCATCATCGTCAGCGGACCGACGGGTTCCGGCAAGACGACCACGCTCTACGCCGCGCTGACCCGCCTTAACGACCGGCGGCGCAATATCATGACGGTCGAGGATCCGATCGAATACGAGCTTGAAGGCATCGCCCAGACCCAGGTCAATCCGCGCACCGAAATGACCTTCGCGCGCGGGTTGCGCGCGATCCTGCGGCAGGATCCCGATGTCATCATGGTCGGCGAAATCCGCGACCGCGAGACCGCCGAGGTTGCTGTCCAGGCGAGCATGACCGGGCATCTCGTGCTGTCCACGCTCCATACCAACTCAGCCATAGGCAGCATCACCCGGCTGATCGACATTGGCGTCGAGCGCTATCTGCTCGCCCCGATGGTCGTCGGCCTCGTCGCCCAGCGGCTGGTGCGGCGGCTGTGTCCGGAATGCCGGGCCGAGGATATCGCGAGCGTCAGCGATGTTTCGCTGCTCGACGGGGCAATCGAGCCGGGCGAGCCGGTGTGGCGCCCGGCCGGCTGTGCGGCCTGCCACGACGAGGGCTATCGCAGCCGCGCCGGGCTCTACGAGATCGTCCCCATCGACCGCGAGCTGGAAGCGCTAATCCACGACGGCGCGTCCGAAGCCGCGCTCACGGCCGCTGCGCGCAAGCTGAGCCCTTCCCTGCTCGCCGATGGCGTCACCAAGCTGCGCGCCGGGCTCACCAGCGTCGCCGAAGTCGCGCGTGTGGTCCGCGAGGAGGGCTGAGGCGGTGCCGGCGTTCTCCTACCAGGCGCTCGATACTGCCGGGCAAAAACAGCGCGGCGTAATCGAGGCCGGAAACGCGGCAGGTGCCCGCCGTGTCCTGCGCGAGCGAAAGCTGCTGCCGGTCTCGGTGGTCGCCAGTCACGCTCCGGCAACCGCTACGGGCAATGTTGCCGGGCAAACCCGCCTGGTCGACCGGCTTCGCGGCCGCGGCGTGTCAAGCCGCGCGCTAGCCACCGCTACCCGCCAGCTGGCGACGCTGATCGGCAGCGATGTGCGGATCGACGAGGCGCTGCGGCTGGTCGCCGCCCAGGCCGAATCGGCTGCGCTCAATTCGGTGCTGCTCGATGTGCGCGGGACCGTTGTGGAAGGATCGAGCCTTGCCGCCGGGCTGTCGCGCCACCCGCGCATATTCCCCGATTTCTACCGCGCCTCGATCGGTGCCGGCGAGAATTCCGGCCGTTTGCCCGAAGTCCTCGCCTATCTCGCCAGTTTCGTCGAAGCGCGCCACACCGCCAGCCGGAAACTGCGGCTGGCGCTGCTCTATCCGGCGCTGCTCGCCACGGTCTCGGCGCTGATGATGACGCTGATGATGATCTATGTCGTCCCCGATATCGTCCGCGTCTTCGTCTCGCGCGGGGCCGAGCTGCCGTTGCTGACCCGGGCGCTGATCGCGCTGAGCAATCTGCTCAACACTTACGGCCTGCTTTTGCTGATCGTCATCGTCGGGGGCACTTTGCTGGCGCGCCGCGAGCTGGCACGGCCTGTGCGGAGGGCCGAATTCCACCGCCTGATCGCCACCCGCCGCCCATTCGCCCGGTTCAGCCGCCAGGCCAATGCCGCCCGCTTTTCCGCGACGCTGGCGACTCTGGTGCAAAGCCGGGTGCCGCTGCTCGATGCGCTGACGTCGGCCGCAGCGGTGATCCCCAACCGTCACATCCGAGCGCAAGCCGAAGCGGTGGCGGCGCGGGTGCGTGAGGGCGAAAGCGTCAATCGCGCGATGGCCGCCGCCGATGCCTTCCCCGGCATGCTGGTGGCTATCGTCGCTAGCGGCGAAGCCAGCGGCAAGCTCGGCGACGCGCTCGAGAGGGCCGCAGCGGAATTCGACCGCGAGGTTGAAGCGCAGGTCGCGGTGCTGGTCTCGCTGGTCGAACCAGCGGTGCTGCTGGCGATGGGCGGGCTGGTGCTGCTGATGGTGATGGCGATCCTGATGCCGATCGTCGGCCTCAACGATCTCGCGATTTCCTGAGCGAGCTATTCCACGGTCGTATCGTAGCGCATGCCGGCAAGAAACGGCGCGCGCTGGACGGCGTTTGCGGTCGGCCAGATGCTCAGCGCCCCGGTTGGCGCCAGCCGCACTTCGGCGAGATGCAATTGGCCTGCGGCGGTCATCAGCGCGCCGCTGCTGCCGCGCGCGCCGGGAGCGACATCGGCGCGCATCGCCGGCAGTTCGACGGGCGGGGCGGCGATGGCGCGCAGTGCGCAGTTCGCCGGCGATGTCCGGAAATTACCAAGCGCTTCCTGCGCCGATCCGCCGAGCACGATCCGCTCGATCGCGACATCGGCGGCAAAGCGGCAGGTGAACGGCAGTTTCGGCGCCAGCGCACTCAGCAGTGTACCATCGGCCTGGCCCGACACCTTGTCGAACCGCAGCACATCCCCGCGCGAGGTCAGGCTGCCCGCAAGATCGGTGCCGCCGCCCGAAAGCTGCCAGTCGGCGCTGAAGCCGAGGCGGGTGAGCGTGTCGATCGGCGCGAAATGCCAGTCGAACCGCAAAGTCGAGGCGAGCACCGCCTCGCCGTTCCAGATGGTTCCGCCGACGCGAAAATTGTCAGTTTCATCGACAACCGCCCGCGCGGGAATCATGGCGATCAGCCCGATCAGATATGCTATGAGCCCGGCCACGACAAACATCAGCGTGCGGCGCCGGTTTCGGTGCGGCGCAACGGGAGGCTGTTGGAGTGCAAATGGATCGACGTCTGCTGCTGCGATCTTTGCCGTCATTCCTGATTGCATCGTCGGCTCCATCGCTGTGGACTCCCGCGCTGGCGGCAAAGGTGAAGTTTCCCGCCGCACTCCTGATCCCGCAAACCGGACCGCATGCGGCGCTTGGCCGCAGCATGGAGCGGGCGGCTACTCTGGCGCAAGGGGGAAAAACGAGCGGCGAGCTTTTTGTCTTCGATACCGGCAGCACGGCGCAGGGCGCTGCGGCGGCGGCCCGGGCGGCGCGCAAGGCGGGCGTCACGGTAATTCTCGGCCCGGTTTTCGCGCACCAGGTGCCGGCAGTGCTCGGCGTCGTCGGCAGCGGAGTGCCGGTGCTGAGCTTCAGCAACGATGCCGCGCTGCTGGAAAGCGGCGCCTTCCTGTTCGGCATTACCGCCCGCCAGGCGGTTGCGGCGATCCTAGCTTACGCCGCCGGGCGCGGGATCCGGCGGGTGGCGATCGGCGGCGCGGGCGAGGGCTGGGGCGGACAAGTCCGCGCTGCGGCTGCCACCGCCGCCGCCGCATACGGTATAGAGACCTACCCGCTCCCTGCCGGCGACATCACCGCGCTGCCGGCGACCGCCAGCGGCGCGAGCGACGGCCTGCCCGATGCCGTGCTGATGGCCGATGCCGCTACTCTGGCGCGGCTTGCCCCCGATCTCGCAGTGCGAGGCGTGCAACCGCTCGGCGCTTTCCCGGGCCTCGACCTGTCGCCCGAGCAGTTGCGCACGCTTGACGGAGCCTGGCTGTCGGCGCCCGATCCGACGCGCTTCGATGGGTTTGCCCGCAATTTCGAGCAGCGCAACGGCTCGCGCCCAGGAATTATCGCCGCGCTGGCCTACGACGCAGCGAATATCGCCCGCCAGCTGCGGTTGGGCGGCGGGACCGACCGTTCGGCGCTGCTGGCGACCGGCTTCAGGGCCATCTGCGGCGATGTGCGGTTCCGTGAAGATGGCAGCGCGACGCGCCTCCTGGCGATCCTGGCGGTCAGCGCGGCCGGCATGCGCACGATCGCTACGCCCGCAGCCGCATGACCGGCATGCCGGAAGCCAGGCGCCACGGCAGCGCAGGCTTCACCCTGATCGAGCTGCTGGTGTCGCTGGCGTTGTTCGCGCTGATTTCGCTCGCCGGGGTCCGCCTGGTCGAGACGATCGTGGGGGTGCAGCAGCGCAGCGCCGGGCGAGCTGAGCGGCTTGGCGAAGTCCAGCGCGCGATCTATCTGGTTACCGCCGATTTCGAGCAGCTTACCGCAGGCCCGGAGCTTGACGGGGACCGGGTCCGCTTCTCCCGGGGCAGCGGCGAGGGCAGTTATGACGTCTCCTACCGATTTGCCGGACAGGCGCTGCACCGGATCGCGAGCGGAACCGACCGCGCGGTCCTGACATCGCTGAGCGCTTCGAGCTGGCGCTTCCTCAAGGATGGGGCGTGGATCGACCAGCCGGTGACGCGCGAACGCAAAGACCGCCCGCAGGCGATTGAATTGACAATCGAACTCCAACCTGGCCCCGGACGCATGGCAGGCACCCTGCGCCGCGTTATCGAGCTGCCGAGGCAGCCGTGAGACAGCAGCGTAGGCGCGATCAACGCGGCATGATCCTGATCAACGTGCTGGTGATCGTCATGCTGGCAACGGCGGTGCTTGCTGTCATGCTCGCCAGTGAGGACGACGATGTGGACCGGGGCTTCGCCTTGCGCTCCGCCGCGCAGGCGATGGCAACCGCGCGCGGCGCGGAACTCAGCGCCGTCGCCGCCCTGCGCCGCGATCTTGCTTCCGGCAGCACTGCCGATACGCTGGGCGAACCCTGGGCCAATATCGCCGACCGCAATGCGCGCATTCCCGGCGGGTCGTTCAGCTTCGCCGTTACCGACGCCCAGTCGCGATTCAATATCAACAATCTGATGCGCGGGGATGTTACGGCGCGCGACAATTTCACCAGGATCGCCGCCAGTGCCGCGCTGCCCGTGGATACGGCGGAAACCATCGTCAGGCTGCTGCCCTTCGCTGGCCCGCTCGATTCGCTTTCGCAGCTCCGCATGGCCGGGGTGAGCGATGCGCAATTGCGGCGGTTGGCGCTCCTGTGCACCGCGCTGCCGAGCCCGAGCGAGGTCAATGTCAACACCGCCCCGGAAGCGCTGCTCGCGATCCTGTTCAGCAATGAGGCCACCTCCCGCCGCGTCGCGGCGATGCGTGCACGCGCCGGCGGCGTAACCCGCGACAGCATGGAGGCGGGGATGATCCTGCTACCGCCGGGGACCGGCGTCTCGTCGCAATATTTCTGGTCGCGCGGCAAAGTGACAATGGGCGATACCAGCCAGCAACTCACCAGCCTGCTGGTTCGCCGCCAGCTGGACGGCCAGCCCGAAGTGGTGGCAATCCGCCGGTGGCGCGGGGCGGCACCCGTTGAGGTGCCGCCACTGGCCGATTAGTCGTTGATCGGTTCGCTGGCCGGAGCCAGCGCCGGAACGCTGGCATCTGTTGGATCGACCGGCTCGCTGGTGGGAGACGCATCGAAGATCGCCGCGAAGCTTGCCCCGAACATGCTCTGGAAGCTTGCCGACGTGGGTGTGGGACTAGGGGTCGGCGACGGCGACGGCGTCGGTGTTGGGGTCGGGTTCGGATTGCCCCCCCCATTCCCGTTATCGCTGCCACAGGCAGCCAAGGCCGCGCTGAGCAGGAGACTGCCTCCGAGCCTCAGGAAGGTTTTCTTATTCATGGGTCAAGCCCTCCTTACGGCTGTGCGGGCACGGCGGCGGCGGCGTCACGCGCCGAGCGCGGCGAGCCAGGGATCGGCGTGTTGAGATAGGGGAAAACGCCCTGCAGATCGCGCGCCGAGATCGGCGCACCATCGGTGAAGGCGACAGTGCCTACCGGTGCGTTGGCTGGTGTGCACAGGCCAAGGTCGGTCTGCGTGCCATCGATCGGCACCGGATGGCATAGCCTGCCCATCGCCACCCGCAACACGATGTCCGTCACGTCGTCCCCGGGTCGCCGCCCGTTGGGGAAGCCGGCAAGATCGTCGGCAACCACCCCAAGGTTCTTCTGCGCGGCCCGCCCTGTTGGTGCGATATCGGTGTTGAGCCGCAACATTTCCGAGGCGGTTACCTTGGACTGCTGATTAAGCGTTTTGATACCGGTCAAGAAAGTGGCGACC
>JANLQW010000283.1:0-5967 GCA_031368085.1 Novosphingobium sp.
GTCGAAGACATGCCGATCGCGGTGGAGCTGATATCGCGCAGCCGGGCCTGCGAATGTGAGCCCAGTTCGGCCAGCTGGCGCCAGCGGCCAAGCATGACGCCTTCGCCGGCGACGCTCTTGAGCGTTTCCATCCCGGCGACCGATTCGACCAGCAAGGTCTGCTGCACGCCATGGTCCGCCTGCGCTTCCCGCGCCGCCTGGACAACTTTGCGCTGGAGCCGGAAGCCGAGCGCGGCCATAATGACAATCGCCACCAGTGGCACTGCGGCGAGCCAGCCGGCAATATAGGCGATCAGCGCGACGAACAGCACCAAGAACGCCATGTCGACGATCAGGACGATGGTGGTGGAGGCGAAGAAGTCACGCACGATGGCGAATTCCGAAACCCGCGCGACAAGATTGCCGGTATGCCCCTTGCGCTCCGCCAGCGGCGCGGCGAGCAGCTTGGAATAGATTTTCTGCGACAGTTTCAGGTCGAGGTCCTGCCCGATCTCATCCAGCACCTTGGTGCGTGCGCGCCGCAGCACATAATCGAGCGCGAAGGCGATGAGCACGCCTGCCGTCAGCACCCACAGCGTCGCCTGCGCCCGGTTCGGGATCACCCGGTCATAGACGTTCATCGAGAACAGCGGCAGCGCCAGCGCCAGCAAATTGATCAGCAGCGAAGCGACCAGCACCGGCCAGAACTGTCGCCGCGCCTTGTGTAGTTCGCTCCAGAACCAGTGGCTGCGGGCTTTGGTTTCCCACGGCTGCCCGGTTTCCCGCAGCGCGGTGGGATCGCCGAACACGGTGGCGAGCCAACCGCCATACTCGTCACGAAGCCGGTCGAAAGCTTCCCACTGCGCGGCGCCGCTGGCTGGCCGCCAGACCAGCATATCACCGTCGCGCAGCTCATGGATGACCACCGGGCCCTGATCGCCGAGCCAGACGATGGCCGGATAGGCGCTGGGCTGACGGGGCAGCTTGGCCGACCGGTAGGAATCGCAGTTCAGCCCGAGCAGTTCGAGCGCCGGCTCCGCCTGATGGCGCGGCAGGAGGCGGTCCGCGCTGCGGGCCAAACTCGCCAGCATCGACGGCGCAAAGGAGACGCCGAAGCGCTCGGCCATCTGTCCGAGGCACGCCAGCAACGGATCGGTCACACGCGGCTCAGTGATCGGCCCTTCGGCCATCGTCAACTACCTTTGAATGCGCCATGCTGTGACGCGTCCTGCGGCCCGGACTGTTCCGGACCGCTCGATTTCAACCAGTCACTTCGGCATCGTGCGATATTGCAGTTCTGCTGGCTTGGGCGGACCGTAATTGAAGCGCTCACGCTCTTTCATACCAGCCCCGGCACCCGGCGCGATATTGAGCGCGGCGAGAAACCGATTGGTCGCCGCCAGGGTCTGATATCGGGCGAAGATCTCCGAAAACCGGGCGGTTTCAAGCCGGACCTGAACGCTGTAGCGCGAATTCTGCGCATCGAGCACATCGAGCAGCGAACGCCGCCCGACATTGAACTGGCTGCGGTAAGACAGCAGCAGATCGTCGCTGACCCGGGCCTGCCGGTCGAGCTGCTGGGTCACCAATCCCTGCGTGCGAAGTGCTGTCCAGGCCTTGCGCACATCCTCTTCGGCCTGCCGGCTGACATCGTTCAGCCGGTAACGGGCCTGGCTCGCGCGGCGGACCATTTCCTGATATTTCGCGCGGTTGATCCCGCCATCGAAGATATTCCAGCGCAGGAAAGCGTTGGCCTGCACATCCTTGGTATTGCCGCGGTAGCCATCAATGTCGTTGCCATAACGGCCATTCAACGCGACGCCGATGCGCGGATAAAGGTCACCCTTGGCGCCGGAGGCCATGGCGTGGGCGGCATCGACATCCGCCTCGGCTTCGCGGACCAGCGGATTGTTGATCCGCGCCAGCCCGACTGCCTCATCGATCGAAACCGGCATCTGTTCAGCCAGAGTTGCCGGCAGAGTGACCTGCGCAATGTCGAGCCCCGACAGCCGGCGCAAGGAAATCCGCGCTTCCTCCAATGCCTGCTCGGATTCCGTCTGGCGCACCAGCGCCGCCTGCAGACGCTCTTCAGCCTGCTGCTGATCGGCGATCGAGATCGACCCCTGCTGCACGCCCGAAGTCAGGTCGGTAACCAAGGTCTGATGGAAGCCGACATTGTCCTGTGTCGCCGCCAGCACGCGCCGCTGCAACATCAGGTCGAGATATTGCCGGGCGACTTGCAATGCGACAAATTCCGAGCGTTCGAGCACCCGCAGCGATGCGCCATCGACGCGGGCCGCCTGTCGCAGCAACTCGCCGCGGCGCCGGCCGAAGTCGATCGCCGTCCACTCGGCCCGCGCATTTACCTCGCGCGGATAAAGCGTCTCGTTGCTGAGATTGAGGCTGCGGCGGGTGTTGTTTTCGAGTCGGCGGACGCCGGCGGTGCCCTCCAGATCGACGCGCGGCGCGTAGAGGCCCTGCGCCTGCTTGCGCTCCATCTGGATCGCCTCGGTGTTGTATTGCGCCTGGGCGATTTCCGGATTGGAATTGACCGCGACCCTGATCGCCTCCGCCATCGACACGGCTTCACCCGCCGGAACCGCCGATTGCGCAAACGCGCCTTGGGCCGAGCCGGCCAGCAGCGTTGCAATGCTTGCGACTATGAACTTGTTGTTTTGCATGACGATTACCCCCAGCTCGATTACTTGGCCGCGATCTCGACGCGGCGATTCTGCAGCTCGCGAACCCCATCCGCGGTTGCAACGCGCGGGTTGCTTTCGCCGAAGCCCTGTGCGGCGATGGCGCCTTGCGGAACTCCGTGCGCAGCCAGATAGCCGCGAACAGCATCGGCGCGGCGGATCGACAGCGCCTGGTTATAGCCGTCGCTACCCGAGCGGTCGGTATAGCCGTCGAGCGAAACTTGCGGAAAACCGCAGTCGCGCAGCATGGTCGCCGTGGCATCAAGCGTGGTCGCCGCATCGGTGGTCAGATCGGCCTTGTCCCAATCGAAGAAGACGAGGAACGGCACGCGCGTGCAAGCGCCAGCAGCGACTGGCACGGAAGCAACAACCGGCGGCGGAAGCTGCTGCATCCGGTTGAATGCGTCGTCGCATTTACCGATGCTGACCGGGTCTTTGGTGCCGCTTTTGAGAAAGCCGAGGGCAATGCCGCACTGGGCCTTGGCCTGCGATGCCCAGAGATAGCGCGGGTTATCGGCGGAGATTACCGATGGATCGCGAGTGAGCGTCAGCGCCGCGTCAAAGCGCCGGCCGATTTCCGATCGCAGCGAACCCTTGTCCAGCGCCATCAGCTCCTCCCCGGAAGCTGCCTGCGCTGCGACCACCCCTGGCCACAGTGTTAGTGTCAGCGCCAATCCAATCGCGCCGACCGTGCGGTCACTCTGCATTACAGTCCCCCTTATTTCGGTCTGCAGACCTAAATCTCGTTACGCCGCCACAGCTGCGGCCGCCATTGCCTCCGCATGTGCGGTGAACTGGTTCATGTCGATGAATATATTCGCGAAGCTGTCGGGCCCGGTTGCCGCGTGGAGCCAACTGGCCAGCGCGTCGCTGTCCGGCTGAGCATTGGTGTCGCTGGCGGGTGCCGATCCCGTCAGATTGCCGACCAGCCCGTCGATGAAATTGCTCGCCGCACTGTCGCCAAGTGCCTCCAGCAAGGCGGGCAGGTTCCCGGTCGTCTGGAGACCGGTGCCACCAGCATCGGCGGCGGCGGCACCGAGCGCGAGCAGTCCGCTCATGACATCGCCCCCATTCAAGCTAGCGCCGGATGTTTCGCCGGAAGAAACCGCGAAGCTGGCGTCCGCCGCCGTGCCGGTGCTGCCATCTGCCCTAGTGTAAACCGTTTCGCCATGCACCGTAACATCGCCATCGGCGGCCGAATATGCCTTGCCGTCCGACGTCAGGTTGATGCTGGCGATCCCGGCTTCGGCCAGCGTCCTGAATTCGCCGGCATCATTGACACCATTGCTGTTGGCATCCTGCCAGACGCCGAACTTGGCGAATTCGGCGTCCCTGGCATCGAGCAAGCCGTCGTGGTTGCTGTCATAGGTGGCGGCGATGCCTTGAAGGTCGGTCAGCCCGTTGCCGCCAAAGACGATTTCCTTGCCGCTATCGACCTTGCCGTTGCCGTTGAGATCGATGGCGAGAATGCCGTCGTCCTTGCCGGCCCAGGCGGTGTGCAGCGGGCTGCCGCCACCAAGATAGTCGAAGGTAACGCCGGCCGAGCGGGCGACAAACTCCGTACCGTCGCCATCGAGATCGAGCACCACCGGCGGAGCGGCGGCGACGGGCGTCAGGCCGTCTTTGACATGGACGCTGAACGATGCGGTCGATGTAGGATCGCCGTCGCCGTCCCTGAGTTGGAGCGTAAAGGGTATAGTATTGTCATGGTCCGAGCTTAGGACACCGACTGCGGTAATGTCGATTTTGCCGCTACCGGCGGTGGGAGCATAAGTGTCGATCCAGTCAATCAACTTACCTGTCGCCGCAGTAAGCGTCACTGGCGAAGCAAGCGCAGCGCCGGTTATCGTCGCATTCGAGGTTGTGCCATCCGTATGATGAACCACGAACTGTATTGTATCGCCTCCAGAATACCCGATTAGGTCGAATGTGGCGTAGCTTATTTCGGGCAATGCCGGTGACGGCGGCACATAGCCACCTTGCCCGTCAAAATCGTCGATTGGTGTACCGAAATCCCATCTGATAAATTCGCCTGTGGTGAAATTGTTATTGTCGACACCCCAGCCTGAGGTCGAACCGTTGACCTGTGCGATGGTTACACCGGCAGGCAAAATATTCGTGCCATTGTACCAAGCCGCAGCGTTAAAGCTTGCGTCCGTATGCCAGCCGGTAATAATCGCCAACGGATCGATGGCGACAGCAGTGGCAGACACAACCTGATAGGATGCGGGTCCGGAACCGAAGGAGGTTGTGCCCCCGATCAGCGTGTTGACAACAGTTCCATCAAGCGGCGCAATCAGGTCAAAGACATACTGCCCTGAAGTTCCGGCAGTGGGATTGATGGTCAAAATGAAAACCGGCGTATCGTCGCCGGTGAAGCCATTGCCGGAAATGTCGGCGTATCCAGTAAGCACATTTCCGACCTGTTGAGTGACCACCGCGTGGCCCCCCGATGTTATTCCAGCAAGATTGGCGGTGATCGTCATGGTCGTGCCCGGGCCATCCGAGCCGGACACGAAGTGCAGCGTGCCAACCGCCGGCGCCTGTGCGGGATCGTTGTTCGCCTGCTGGCTCTGGACCACGCCAAGCGTCGGCCCGTCGTCGTGGAACCGCACCTGGCTTGAGATATCGACCGAGGCAGTCTTGATGAAGTCACCGTCGCCGTCGGTGCGCGTGACGGTCACGCCCAGGCTGCCTACCGCCAGTGCTGCGAACTCGTTTGCGCTTGTTGTATCGAGGTGCTGCAGCGACAGATATTGTTCGACCGTGACTATGCCTGTCGCGGAGTCGATGCCGATCGCGAAAGCCACCTGACCGGCGAATGCACCCGTGGCAACCTTGCCGACAATCACATTGCCGTCCTGCTCCAGATTGATCGCCGCACCGTCCGTGACCTTGAGGCCCGATGCCGCGCTGATTACAGTCAGTGCATAGACCAGCGAATTGCTCGCCGCCGCGCCGTCCGCCCCGAAGGCACCGGTGACAGTGACAACCGAAGCGCTGGTAACTGCCCGCGAAATCCAGCCGGAGCCTGGCACGTCGGGATCATTGCCCTTGGCGGCAGTGGTCGTGAGCTGCGGTGACGCAGTGGAGTTCGTCGCCGTCTCGTCCAGCACTGCCAATACGGTGGAGGCGGCCGTTGCGGCGACCGTCGGGACATCGTCGATGACGTTGATCGTGATCGTGCCGGTGGTGGTGTTGCCGCCCGCGTCCTGCACCGTGTAGGTGAAGCTGTCGACGCCGGCCACCGTGTTGGTGCCCGCAATCGCCCCGCTCGCCACCGGCGCGG
>JANLQW010000018.1:0-8939 GCA_031368085.1 Novosphingobium sp.
CTTCGAAACGCCCGCCGCAACCGTGCCGACGCCGACTTCGGAGACCAGCTTGACCGAAATCCGCGCGCGCTGATTGACGTTCTTGAGGTCGTGGATCAGCTGGGCGAGATCCTCGATCGAATAGATGTCGTGGTGCGGCGGCGGGCTGATCAGGCCGACGCCGGGGGTCGAATGGCGCACCTTGCCGATGGTCTTGTCGACCTTGTGGCCGGGCAGCTGGCCGCCTTCGCCGGGCTTGGCACCTTGCGCCATCTTGATCTGGATGTCGTCGGAATTGACCAGATATTCGGTGGTCACGCCAAACCGGCCGGAAGCCACCTGCTTGATCGCCGAGCGCATCGAATCGCCGTTGGCCAGCGGGGTGAAACGATCGACTTCCTCGCCGCCCTCGCCGGTGTTCGATTTGCCGCCGATGCGGTTCATCGCCACCGCCAGCGTAGTATGCGCCTCGCGGCTGATCGAGCCAAAGCTCATCGCCCCGGTGGCGAAGCGCTTGACGATCTCGCTGGCGGGTTCGACCTCGGCGATATCGAGCGGGATATCTGCCGGTTTCAGCGCCATCAGCCCGCGAATGGTCAGCATTCGTTCGGACTGGTCGTTCACCGAAGCCGCGAATTCCGCGTAATTCTTCGGATCGTTGCCGCGCACCGCATGTTGCAGGCTGGCGATATTCGCGGCCGTCCAGGCATGTTCCTCGCCGCGCAGACGGAGACCATACATGCCGCCGACGTCGAGCATGGTCTGGTAGATCGGGTTGTCGCCGTAAGCCGCCGCGTGACGCCGAACCGCTTCTTCTGCCACCTGCAATAGGCCGACACCCTCGATCATCGTCGCGGTGCCGGTGAAATAATGTTCGACGAAGTCGGAAGCGAGACCGACGGCATCGAAGATCTGCGCGCCGCAATAGGACTGGTAGGTCGAAATGCCCATCTTGGACATAACCTTGAGGATGCCCTTGCAGACCGCCTTGATGTAGTTCTTCTCCACGTCATAGCTGGACAGGGGCAATGCCTTGCGGGTGCGGATGTCCTCCAGCGTTTCGAAGGCGACGTAGGGATTGATCGCTTCGGCACCGTAACCCGCGAGCACGCAGAAATGATGCACCTCGCGCGCCTCACCGGTCTCGACGACCAAGCCGGTCTGCATGCGAAGGCCCTGACGCACGAGGTGATGATGCACCGCTGCGGTTGCCAGCAGCGCCGGCATCGGCACGCGGCCCGGGCACTGGGCGCGGTCGGAGAGGATCAGAATGTTCTTGTCGGCCAGTACCGCCTCGGTCGCCAGCCAGCACATCTCCTTGATCGCCGCCTCCAGTCCCTCGGCACCGGTGGCGGCCGCCCAGGTAATGTCGATGGTCTCGGTGCGGAAGGCGCCGTCGAGCGCGGTTTCGACCGAGCGGATCTTGGCCAGCTCATCGTTGGTGAGGATCGGCTGATCGACCTCGAGCCGCTTGTGGCTGCCAGCATCGTGGCCCAGCAGATTGGGGCGCGGGCCGATCATCGACACCAGGCTCATCACCAGCTCCTCGCGGATCGGATCGATCGGCGGGTTGGTGACCTGGGCGAAGTTCTGTTTGAAGTAATCGAAAAGCAGGCGCGAGCGGCTGGAAAGCACTGCAAGCGGCGTGTCGGTGCCCATCGAGCCGAGCGGCTCGTCGGCCAGCTGTGCCATCGGCTCGAGGAACTTCGAGAGGTCTTCCTGCGTATAGCCGAACGCCTGCTGGCGATCGAGCAGCGAGGTGGTTTCCACGGTCATTTCCGCCGCCTCAGGCTCGACGACCTGGAGATCCTTGAGCTTGTACTGCGCCGCCTCGAGCCACTCCTCGTAAGGCTCGGCCTGGGCGAGGCTGGCTTTCAGCTCCTCGTCTTCGATGATGCGGCCCTGTTCAAAATCGATCAGCAGCATGCGGCCCGGCTGGAGCCGCCACTTGCGGACGATGTTGTCCTCCTTGATCGGCAGTACGCCGCTTTCCGACGCCATCACCACGAGATCGTCATCGGTCACCAGAAAGCGCGCCGGCCGCAACCCGTTGCGGTCGAGCGTCGCGCCGATCTGGCGGCCATCGGTAAAGGCGACCGCGGCGGGACCGTCCCACGGCTCCATCAGCGCGGCGTGATATTCGTAGAAGGCGCGGCGCTTGGCATCCATCAGCGGATTGCCGGCCCAGGCCTCGGGGATCAGCATCATCACCGCATGAGCCATGCTGTAGCCGCCAGCCATCAGCAGTTCGAGCGCATTGTCGAGGCAGGCGGTGTCCGACTGGCCGTGCGGGATGATCGGCCACAGCTTGTCGAGATCGGGGCCGAGCAAATCCGATTCCATCGTGCGGCGGCGCGCGTTCATCCAGTTGATGTTGCCGCGCACGGTGTTGATCTCGCCGTTGTGGGCGATGAAACGATAGGGGTGCGCCAGCTTCCAGCTGGGGAACGTATTCGTCGAGAAGCGCTGGTGAACCAGACCCAGCGCCGAGACGCAATCGGGATTGCGCAGATCGTCGTAGAAGCTGCCGACCTGGGTCGCTAGCAGAAGCCCCTTGTAGACCACCGTCCGGCTCGAGAAGCTCGGCATGTAGAGTTCGGTGATACCGGGCAGGTCATGCTTGACCGCGAGCGCGGCGAGCGGGTTCTGGGTCTGCCTGCGGATCGCCAGCAGCTTGCGCTCGAAGGCGTCCTGGTCCTCGCAGTGCTCGCCGCGAGCGATGAAGCATTGCCGGATCACGGGCATCTGCGCGATCACCGCCCGACCAAGTCCGTCAAGCGTGACCGGCACGTCGCGCCAGCCGATCAACTGCTGGCCTTCCTTGGCGATAAACTTTTCGAAGGTATCGACAACGAAGGCGCGGGCCGCTTCGACCTGCGGCAAGAAGCACATGGCAACGGCATAGTCGCCCGGCTGCGGCAGGGTGAGGCCTTCGCTGGCCGCCCATTTGAGGAACAGTGCATCGGGCATCTGGATGAGGATGCCGGCGCCGTCGCCGAGCAAGGGGTCGGCGCCGACCGCACCGCGGTGGTCTAGGTTTTTCAGAATCTCCAGCGCCTGGCTGACGATCGCGTGGCTTTTGCCGCCCTTGATATGGGCAACAAAGCCCACACCGCAGGAGTCATGCTCGTTGCGTGCATCGTAGAGGCCCTGGGTTTCCGGAAATCCCATCGATGAATCCGTCCTGTCGTCGTTGTGCGGAATACCGCCCGGTGCGGCTCCCCGGCCGTCAAACGCGACTCACCCCGCCGCGAATGCGGCGAAATTTACGCGAACGGCCCCCATGACCTGAGGGAGAGATTTTTGCAACTGCGGAGCGCGGCGGCTCGTTAGCGCCGGTTGAAACGGCGGCGGAAATCTGGCCTGCGGCTCGTTTTCCGCCCGAAACCTAGCCGTCGCGGCTCAAGCGTTGCAGCTTTGCCAAGCGGCCACCGGGCGCAGGTTCGATTTCAGAATCGGACCCTGCCGACTCGCCGTCGCTTTGCCCGGCATTCTCGGCATAGGCGCCGGTCGCCGGTCGCAATCCGGGATCGGCGGGGCGGCTGGCGCGGAGCAAGGAACTATAGACTTCTTCGCAAACATCGTTCTCGGCTTCGTATTCCTCCCCTTCTTCGGCGTCCACGTCCCCCACGGCATATTGCGCCATCGGGGTCAGCGCCGCCAGGGGCGGAGAAGCGGAAGAAGGCGTTCGCAGTTGGAAATGCTCTGCTTCCTCGCCGAATTGACGGAAGTTGTCAAAATCGTCGAAACCGATCTGCCGGTCCCGGGGCATCGCGCTGTCGTTCGGCCGAAGCATTGGGCGGATGGCCGCTTCGGGGACAGTCTGCGGCGCATACGTCACGGTGACGGATGGCGCTGCCAGCCCGCTCCGTTCCCGCTGCTGGATGGACAAGGCCAGCCGTTCCAGCATTTCGACCGGGGAAAGATCGCCGAGATCGCCGGAGGCGATGCGCTGGGCACCGCTGCCTTCCGGGACCTTAGCCGCCTGGCGGATTGGAGTGGACGCGAGGGGCTGCACTTCCAGGAACCCGGCCGGTTCTGCTTCGGGCTCGGTAATCACTTGGGGAATGTCGGCCGCCTCGGTAGCCGGAACCGGCTCATCAAACTGCTCGAGCGCAAGATCGCTGGCGGCGGGCGGCGCTTCTTGTTCGGCAAGCTCGAAACCACACAGCGCCAGAGCGTGTGGATCGGTCTCGTCAGCAGCTGCAACAGTGTGGCCTTCGTCGGCATCGCGTTTGCGGGGGGCAACGAGGCGGGCGACGCGTGCTCCGACAATCGCGCCGATTGCGGCAAACAGCAGGGCCAGCACAATCCGCCCGGTCATGCTGAGCGGCGGAGAGGCAAAGGGTACCAGTGTATCGAGCCGGCTCGCAAGTATCTGCGCGTCTATCAGCGACGGCTCGACCGCCAGAATACCCAGCCCCAGCAGCGCGGCGAACCACACTGTTACCAATGCCGGAAATAGCGGATGTGTGCTGGCCGGCTGACTGCGGCGGGCCTGCTTGTGGTTCTGCTGTGCCAAGATTCGCTACCCCTTTGCGATCTCTGCGCGAGCCGCTTATCCTGATTGTGCGGCCCGCGGCTTGCGGATGGTCTGCGAATTTAGCAACTGTTGGTAAACGTCCTGATAACGCCGCACGTTGTTCGCCCAGTCATGCCGGGCTTCGACATAGATGCGCGCCGTTGCGCGCCGGTGTTCCCATGCCGCACGCGTATCCAGCAGGCCCGACAGGGCCTTGGCGCAGGCCAGTGGATCGTCCGGTGCGAACAGCGTTCCCGTCACGCCATCGGCAATCAGTTCGCGGTGACCGCCGACATCGGACGCGGCCACAAGTTTGTCCTGCGCCATGGCTTCCAGCGGCTTGAGCGGGGTGACCAGATCGGTCAGCCGGCTGCGTTTGCGCGGGTAGGCCAGGATGTCGCA
This sequence comes from Novosphingobium sp., assembly GCA_031368085.1. GTDB lineage: Bacteria > Pseudomonadota > Alphaproteobacteria > Sphingomonadales > Sphingomonadaceae > Novosphingobium. The sequence goes on from JANLQW010000018.1 coordinate 4,904, forward strand.
CAGTGCGTAATAGCGCTCAACCTCGTCATGAGGCACGCGGCCGACAAAGCGGATCGCCTTGGCCGCGCTGGATACCTGGGCTTGTTGACGCAGCGCCGCTTCGCATGGGCCGCCGCCGACCAGCAGCAGCCGGGCCTGGCGATGGCTGCGGAGCAGCGCCGGCATCGCGGCGATGAGGTCGTCAAGGCCCTCGTAATCGTAGAAGCTGCCGATGAAGCCGATCACCGGGCCGTCGCTTAGGCCGAGCCGGGCGGCGAGTTTCGGCTCGCGAGGCCTTGGCGTGCCGAACAGGCTGAGATCGACGCCGTTGGGCACGATGACAATCCGCTCGGCGGCGGTGCCGCGTTCGATCAGGTCGGTACGCAGGCCCTCGCAGATCGTGACAATCGCGTCGGCGCCGGCGACGACATGGTTCTCCAGCGTGCGGGTTAGCAGATATTTGACCGAGCCGGCCCGCGCCGTGCCGTTGCCGACGGCGGCGTCTTCCCAGAAGGCGCGGATTTCATAGACCAGCGGAATGCCGCGCCGCCGCGCTACGCGCAGGGCTGCCGCGCCGCAAAGGGCGGGCGAATGGGCATGCAGGATGTCGGGGCGCCATTCCTCGCAAAGCGCGTCGATGGCGCTCGCCAGCATGCCGATCTCTCGCCATTCGCGCAGGCCCGGCGGGCCGGCGGCGTCGCCAGGCGTGCGGTGAAAAACCAGCCCATCCACCAGCTCGGCCCCCCCGGTTGATCCGGAAACCCCGCCCGCGACGGTGTGGCGCAGGCCGGTAATGCCGAGCACCTCCAGCCCGGCGGCCCGCTGCGCGGCCATGATCGCGCGCGTGCGAAAACTGTAGCCGCTGTGCAGCGGCAACGAATGATCGAGGATGTGGAGGACCCGGGTCATGGCCGTCTTCTAGGTGGCCAAGGCTTAACGCCGCGTCAACCACGCGCTGCTAGAACGCGGATTGCATCCAGTCAGGCCGGGAAATGATCGACCAGTTCGCGCTCGCATTATCGCATCTGCTGCTGGCGGTCGCCGGCTGGCGGCTGATGTTGCGCGCCGACCTCGATGCCGAACAGGATGACGAACCCGGTGCTGCGCCGCAGGATGGGCCGCGTAGTGGGGCTTGATCTCGCATTCGGCGGATTTATCCTGCTGCTGATGGCATTCGGCCTGCGCCGGCCATTCGTCTGGGTGCTCGCTTTCATCTATATCGACATATTGTCCCCGCAGAAGATTTCCTGGGGACTGCTGTCCGCGATCCCGCTGTCGCTGATTGTCTTCCTTGTCGCCTTCGGCGGTTGGCTGATGGCCGATGACACGCGCGACAGCCGGTTCACCTTTCGCCAGGTCCTCCTGCTGCTCCTGCTGGTCTATTGCGGGCTGACAACGATCAGCGCGGATTTCCCCGAAGCAGCGGCGGAGAAATGGTCGTGGGTGTGGAAGGCGCTGGTGTTCGCCCTGTTCCTGCCGATGGTCTTGCGCACCCGCCTTCGGATGGAAGCCGCGGCGCTGTTCATGATCCTCACCGCCGGAGCGATCATCATCTCGGGCGCGCTCAAGACGGTGGTATCGGGCGGCGGCTATGGCGAACTACGGCTGTTCGTCGACAATAATACCGGCCTCTATGAAGGTTCGATCATCTCCTGTGTCGCTATCGCCATTATTCCCCTGATTGTCTGGCTGATGCGGCATGGCACGATCTTCCGGCCGGACTGGCGGGTGACGCTATTCGGCGCCGCGCTGATTTTCGCCTGCCTGTTGATCCCGATCGGCACCCAGGCGCGCACCGGGCTGATCTGTCTCGGCTTGCTGTGCGTACTTTCGCTGCGCACGGTAAAGCACCGCTTCGGCTATCTCGCACTGATGGGAGCGGCCGGGCTGATGAGCGTCCCCTTCCTGCCGCAAAGCTTCACTGCGCGAATGAGCACAATCGGCAATCACTCCGCCGATCAGTCCGCCTCGACCCGGGTCGCGGTGTGGCAATGGACCTGGAACTATGTTCAGGAGCACCCGCTAGGCGGCGGGTTCGACGCCTATCGCGGCAATATCATCCGTTACAACGCGCAGGATGCGCAAACCTCGGGCAACACCACGACGGTCTTGTCGCAGGCAGTCGAGGACAGAGGCCGCGCCTATCACTCCAGCTATTTCGAGATGCTGGGCGAGCAGGGCTGGCCGGGGATGATCCTGTGGCTCTGGTTGCAGGGCCTCGGCCTGTGGCAGATGGGGGCTCTGCGCCGGCGCTGGACGGGCCGGAGCGGGCCGGGCGAGCAATGGCAGGCGCCCCTCGCAAATGCCCTGCAGCTGGCGCAGCTGGTCTATCTCACCGGCTCCTTGTTTGTCGGCATCGCCTATCAGCCGTTCATACTCATGTTGATCGGCCTGCAATGCGGGCTGTGGAGCTACCTCAAACGGATCGACGCCCCGCGCACAGCCGCGATGTCCTTTTCCTCCCGATTGCAGCCGGTTGGCTTGCCGGGGCTGCCCAGCCGCTGACTTGACCTTTGCCGGATGCGGCGGCAGGGGGACGATTGCGCTGCACCCGATGGTTGATTCAACTTCGGGCGCTATTGCTATGCGGAGAATGCCATGCAGCTTACAGACCTTCAGGCCAGGATCGGGGAAACCATCGGCACGTCGGACTGGTTCACGATGGACCAGGGCCGGATCAACAATTTCGCCGATTCCACTGAAGACCACCAGTTCATCCATGTCGATCCCGAAGCGGCGAAAGCGACTCCGTTCGGGGGCACGATCGCGCATGGCTTCCTGACGCTGTCGATGCTCGCGGTGATGATGAACAGTGCGGTTGAAAAACCGGTTGTGAAAATGTCGGTCAACTACGGTTTCGACAAGGTCAGGTTCTTGAGCCCGGTGAAATCGGGCAAGCGTATCCGCGCCCATTTCAAGCTGCGCGAATTGGCCGAGAAACGTCCCGGCCAGTGGCAGCAGACGCTCGAGGCGACGATCGAGATCGACGGCGAGGATAAGCCGGCGTTGATCGCAGACTGGATTATCCAGCACTTCGTTTGAATTTCGATTCTGAGTGACCTCCCTGACAGGAAAGAATTTACCATGCGCGATGCCGTAATCGTTGCCGCCGCCCGCACCCCCATCGGCCGGGCCTATCGCGGCGCCTATAACGCCACTCCTGCGCCAAGCCTTGGCGCGCTATCCATCGCCGCAGCGCTGGAGCGTGCCGGGATCGAAGGCGGCGAAGTCAACGATGTCGTGTGGGGCGCGGCCTTGCAGCAGGGCGGACAGGCGCTCAATATCGGCCGGCTCGCTGCCCTGTGCGCCGGCTTGCCGGTGACGGTGCCGGCGATGAGCGTTGATCGCCAGTGCGGCTCCGGCCTGATGGCCATCGCCGCCGCCTCGCGCCAGGTGGCGATGGAAGACATGGATATCTGCATCGCCGGCGGGCAGGAGTCGATCAGCACGGTGCAGACCAAGGACTTGCGCATCGAATACGATCCCGGCCTCATCGCCATCAACAATTCCACCTATATGCCGATGTTGCAGACCGCCGAAGTGGTGGCGAAGCGCTATAACGTCAGCCGCGATGTCTGCGACGAATATGCCTTCCAGTCGCAGCAGCGCACCGCTGCGGCCCAGGCTGCGGGCAGATTCGATGCCGAGATCGTCGCCACCACAACGTCGATGAGCGTGACCGACAAGGCTACCGGGGAAACCAGCCAGAAGCAGGTCACGCTGGCGAAAGACGAAGGCAACCGGCCCGAAACCACGCTGGAAGGACTGAAGGCGTTGCAGCCGATCATGCCCGAAGGCAATGTTACCGCCGGCAACGCCAGCCAGCTTTCGGACGGGTCGGCAGCCGTGGTGATAATGGAAGCGGCGGTCGCAGCCCGGAAGGGTCTCGCCCCGCTCGGCCGCTTTATGGGCATGGCAGTGGCCGGTACCGAGCCCGACGAAATGGGCATCGGGCCGGTGTTCGCCGTGCCCAGGCTGCTCACACGGTTCGGCCTGAAACTGGATGACATCGGCCTGTGGGAATTGAACGAGGCATTCGCCGTCCAGGTGGTCTATT
>JANLQW010000036.1:0-26824 GCA_031368085.1 Novosphingobium sp.
GCGCAGCCGGCAGCGCACCGCCGCCGAGCGGATCGGCGGGCTGGGGATTACCGATGGGGTTGGCCGGACTGCTGCGATTGAGCGAGGTGTCGATCTTGCGTCCCGACGAGGTGCCGACGGCAAGCGCGGCCAGCACGATGCTGAGAACAACGAACAGCACCGCCAGAATCGCCGTCGCCCGCGTCAGAAAGTTGGCCGCGCCGCGTGCCGACATCAGACCCGCCGGGCTGCCGCCGACGCCGAGCCCGCCGCCTTCCGAGCGTTGCACCAGAATCACTCCGACCAGCGCGGCGGCAACGATTGCCTGGACGACTGTCAGGAACAGGAACAAGGACATGAGCGGGGCCTTTGCTAATCTTGCGGCGCCTCTAGGCGCTGGTTCGTCTGCCCGCAACCCGCAGATTGCGGTTACTCATCCGTGCCGGGGGCCGCAGCGCTGATGATTGCGGTGAAGTTTTCGGCCGTCAAACTGGCGCCTCCAACCAGCGCGCCCCCGACTTCCTCGGCCGAAAGCAGCTCGGCCGCGTTTTTTCCGTTGACCGATCCTCCGTAAAGAATTCGCACATCGGCCCCCGCCACTCCGTAGATGGCGTTCAGACGATGGCGAATCGCCCGGTGCATGGCCCCAACATCGCCGAGTGACGGAACACGGCCCGTACCGATCGCCCAGACCGGCTCATATGCAACCGCCAGCTTGGCAGCAGCGTCTTCGCTGCGCGGCAACGATCCATCCAGCTGCGCCGCGACGACATCCTCCGCCCTGCCCGAATCGCGCTCGGCCTCGGTTTCGCCGACACAGAGGATCACCGTCAAACCGGCAGCGAGCGCGGCTTCGGCCTTCGCCTGGACTTGCGCATCGGTCTCGCCGTGCATTGCCCGCCGCTCGCTATGGCCAACAATGGTGAAGTCGGCACCGGTGTCGGCCAGCATCGCCGCCGAGATGTCGCCGGTGAAGGCGCCGTTTGGATCGACATGGCAATCCTGCCCGCCGACACCGATATCCTGCACCGCCTCGCGCATCGACTGGATCAAGGTGAACGGCGGTGCCAGCGCCACTTGTACGCCGGGAAAGCGTGCAGCGGCCCTGTCGATCGCGCGCGCTTCGGCAAGCATCGCACGCGTGCCGTTCATTTTCCAGTTTCCGACGACATAGGGCAGATTTGACATGTGTTTCCCTCGGCCAGACCGAATGCAGTAGCTGACATGAATCATGCGCAGCTAGGACAGCCCCATGGCGCTTGTCAAAGCTGCCGTCCGACCGCCGTGCGCGCCATCGATGCTCAGCCGCCCATTGCCGGGACGCGGATTGCCCCCTAAAGCCCCGCCGGAAGGGTCTGGAGCGACATGCCGGGCTCAAAATTCAAGCGGACCGCCGATGATCCAATTTTTGCGCAGTTTTATCAGTTCGCGCTTTGGCATCGGCGTTGCCCTTGTCTTCCTGGGGCTGATCGCTCTTGCTTTTGCTGCCGGCGACGTTGGGAATTTCCGGAGTGGTAACAGCGGGAGCAGTGGCGGTGACCGCATCGCCAGTGTCGGGGACGAACGGATTGGCGCGCCCCAGCTCAGCCAGGCCGCAACGGCCACCCTTGAGGACGCCAAGCAGCGCGATCCGCGGATGTCGATGAAAGCCTTGATCGCTGCGGGCGGGCTTGAGCAAGTGCTCGACCAGTTAATCGATCGCACCGCGCTCGGAGTGTTCGGCAACAGGCACGGGATAATCGCCAGCGACCGATTGATCGACAGCGAAATTACAAAGCTCTCAGCATTCCGGGGACCGGACGGGAAGTTCAGCGACGCGGCGTTCCGCCAGGCGCTGCAGCAGCGCGGCCTGAGTGAAAAGGTCGTGCGCGAGGATCTCGGGCGCGGGCTCGTCGCCAGGCAGCTGATGGTTCCGACCGAAATCGGCGCGTTGATCCCGCGGGAGCTGGCGCTGCGCTATGCCTCCTTGCTGCGCGAACGCCGTAGCGGCGCGATTGGCCTGCTGCCTTCCGCCTCTTTTGCGCCCACGACCGCGCCAAGCCAGGCGGAGTTGCAGGCATTTTATGCGAAGAACCGGGAAAAATTCATTCGCCCGGAGCGCCGCGTCATCCGTTTTGCCATGTTCGGCGATGCCGCGCTGAAGGCCGTTCCTGCTCCGACCGAGGCCGAAATCGCCGCCCGTTTTAACGCGAACGTGGCGCAATATGCTGCGCAGGAAACGCGGCAGATCACGCAGCTTATCGTGCCCACCGAAGCGGCCGCCAAGGCGATTGTCGGTGAAGTGCGCGGCGGCGATCGCCTGGAGCGGGCAGCCTTGGCCAAGGGCCTCAGTGCAGCCGCGCTGGCACCGCTCAGCCGCGAAGCGCTTGCCGGGCAAGCTTCGCAAGCCGTCGCCAATGCCGTGTTTGCCGCCTCCAGCGGCACGATCGCCGCCCCGGCGCGCAGCGCGCTCGGCTGGCATGTGATGCGCGTCGATAGGATCGAACGGCGCGCCGCGCGTTCCCTCGATCAGGCGCGGGCCGAACTCACCACGCAACTGGTCGAAGTGAAGCGCCGCGCCGCCCTTAATGACATGTCTGCCAGGCTTGAGGGGGAATTCGACGGTGGCGGCAATCTCGCCGATGCCGCGAAGGAGTTGGGCCTGACATTACAGCAGACCCCGTCGATCACCGCTGACGGTCAGATTTACGGCCATGCCGGCACGCAAGTTTCGCCGATGCTGGCGAGGCTGGTTCCCACCGCATTCGCCATGGAACGCGAAAACCAGCCGCAACTGGCTGAGGTCGACCCCGGCAAAGCTTTCATCATTTACGATGTCACCGCCATCACCCCTTCCGCCCCTGCGCCTTTCGCCGAAATTCGCGACGAACTGACAGTTGGGCTGGCGCTCGAACGAGGGTCAACCGCCACTAAGGCCGTCGCCGACAAGGTTCTGGCTGAGGCCCGCAAGGGCACCGATCTCGGCCTGCTGCTCACCGGGCTGGGACTGCCCGTGCCACCGGTCGACCGCGTGGAGATGGGTCGCGAGCAGCTCGCCGCTTACCAGCAGAGTGTTCCGCCGCCGCTGGCGCTGCTCTTCAGCATGGCCAAGGGCACGGTCAAATTGCTGCCAGCGCCGAACAATCGCGGCTGGTATATCGTAGCGCTGAAAGACATCGTGCCGGGCAAGGTCGACCTCGCGGATCCGCTGCTGGCCAGCGCGCTGAAGGAACTCGGTCAGCTGACGGGCCGCGAATATACCGAGCAACTGACGCGCGCCATTCGCACGGAAGTCGGCGTCGAGCGCAACGATGCGGCGATCCGCGCGCTGCGCACCCAGCTCACTGGCGGCAGCTGACCCGCGCGCCGCACATGACTAGCACGCTTCCCGAAAACTGGACCGCTGCCGCCGAGGCTTTGGCGCAGGGTGCGCCGGGGGTCGTCTGGCGCCGTCTCATCGCCGATACCGAGACTCCGGTGGGCGCCGCAGCTAAACTAATCGAGCCAGGCCGCGGCGACTTCCTGCTCGAATCGGTAGAGGGCGGCGAAGTGCGCGGACGCTACAGCCTGGTCGGGCTCGACCCGGACCTGGTTTTCCGCGCGACCGGTTCGGCTTGCGAGATCAACCGCGTCTGGCAGAGCGACCGCAGCGGCTTCGCCCCGCTCCCCGGCGACAGTCTCACGGAACTTCGCGCGCTGGTTGCAAGCTGCCAGTTCCCGGTGCCGGCCGCGCTGCCGCCGGCGCTGGCCTGCCTGGTCGGGTATTTCGGTTACGAGACCATCGGCCTGGTTGAGAAATTGCCACGCGCGACGGCCAGCGCGCTGGAATTGCCCGACATGCTGTTCGTGCGGCCGTCGCTGATCCTGATCTTCGACCGGCTGGGCGACGAGCTGTTCTGCATTGCCCCGGTGTGGCCCAGTGACGGCACTGCGGACGTGGCCCTTCCTGCAGCGCAGGAGCGGATCGACGAAGCGCTGCGCCGCCTCACCCGCCCGGTTCCCGCCCGCACCAATTCCTCGCTTCTGCCAGAGCCGGAGCTTACCCCGGTCATGCCGGCGGCAGATTATCGTGCCATGGTGCTTAAGGCGAAGGCCTACATCGAGGCGGGCGACGTCTTCCAGGTGGTGCTGGCCCAGCGCTTCACCTGCCCCTTCACGCTACCGCCGCTCGCGCTGTACCGGGCGCTTCGGCGGGTCAATCCCTCGCCGTTCCTCTATTTCCTCGACCTGCCCGGATTCGCGCTGATTGGTTCGAGCCCCGAGATCCTGGTGCGCGTGCGGGACGGCGAAGTCACCATCCGCCCGATTGCGGGCACCCGGCCACGCGGCAAAACGCCCGAGGAGGACAAGGCCAACGAGGCCAGCCTGCTCGCCGATCCCAAGGAACGCGCCGAACATCTGATGCTGCTCGACCTTGGCCGCAACGATGTTGGCCGGGTGGCTTCCATCGGCAGCGTCGCGGTGACCGAGAGCTACACCGTCGAGCGCTACAGCCATGTCATGCACATCGTCTCCAACGTCGTCGGCCGGCTCGACACGGCAAGGCATGACGCCATCGACGCGCTATTTGCCGGCTTCCCCGCCGGCACTGTCAGCGGCGCGCCGAAACTGCGCGCCTGCGAAATCATCGCCGAGCTGGAGCCAGAAACCCGCGGGGCCTACGCGGGCGGCGTCGGCTATTTCGCTCCCGACGGCTCGGTCGACAGCTGCATCGTGCTAAGGACGGCAGTGGTCAAGGACGGGATGATGCACGTCCAGGCGGGCGCAGGCATCGTCGCGGATTCCGACCCGGACTATGAGCAACGGGAGTGCGAGGCCAAGGCCGGCGCACTGATCGCGGCGGCGCGGGAGGCGGTGCGGGTAGCTTCGGAAGCCAGTTTCGGGCAATAGCGGTGCCATGATCCTCGTCCTCGACAATTACGACAGTTTCACCTGGAATCTGGTCCATTATCTCATGGAACTCGGCGCGGAGGTCGAAGTGGTGCGCAACGACGCGCTTTCCGCTGCGCAGGCCATTGCAACCGGCGCGCAGGGCTTTCTGATCTCGCCCGGCCCGTGCACGCCCAATGAGGCGGGGATCAGTCTCGATCTGGTCGGGGCCTGCGCCAATGCCGGGAAGCCGCTGTTGGGCGTGTGCCTGGGCCATCAGGCGATCGGGCAGTATTTCGGCGGCAAGGTGGTGCGCGGCGGGTTGATGCACGGCAAGACGTCGCCGGTCAGTCACGACGGCAGCGGGCTGTTCAACGGGCTGCCGTCGCCGTTCATCGCCACGCGCTACCACTCCCTGGTGGTGGAAGACACGCCTGCGGAACTCTTAATCAACGCCACTTCCGACGACGCCCACGTCATGGGCTTCCGCCACGCGGTGCATCCGATCCACGGTGTCCAGTTTCATCCCGAGAGCATCGCCACCGAGCACGGCCATGCGCTACTGGCGAATTTCCTCGAGATTTGCGGGATAGCTGTCCGCGAAGTCGAATGAGCATGACCGCCGCCGAGGCTGAGGCGGTATTCGGCCGAATGCTCGATGGCGACATGGCCGATGCAGAGATCGCCGCGACGCTGATCGACCTCGCCGAACGCGGCGAAACCGCCAACGAGATTGCCGGCGCGGCGCGCGCGATGCGGGCGCGGCTGATCCCGGTCAAGGCGCCGACGGGGGCGATCGACGTTTGCGGGACCGGAGGTGACGGGCACCACACTCTCAACGTCTCGACCGCAGTGGCGCTGGTGGTCGCCGCCTGCGGTGTGCCGGTGGCAAAGCATGGCAACCGCGCCGCCTCGTCCAAGGCGGGCGCTGCCGATACTCTGGAAGCGCTGGGCCTCGACATGGACCGCGCCGTCCAAACCGCCGAGACGACGCTGGCGGAGCTCGGCATCTGCTTCCTGTTTGCCGGCAAGCATCACCCGGCGATGGCGCGGATCATGCCAATCCGCAAGGCGCTGGGCCGCCGGACGATCTTCAACCTGATGGGCCCGCTCGCCAATCCAGCCGGTGTCCAGCGCCAGCTGATCGGCATCGCGCGCCCGGCCTATGTGCCGATCTATGCCGACGCGCTGGCGCAGCTTGGCACCGAACATTCCATGATCGTGTCGGGCGACGAGGGGCTGGATGAGCTGAGCCTGGCCGGCGGCAATGAGGTGGCGGTGATCGACCCGCAGGGATATGCGATGCAGCGCATCAGCGCGTTGGACGCCGGGCTCGTCGCTGCTCCGATCGAAGCGCTGCGCGGCGGCGATGCGGTGTTCAACGCCGCTGCGCTGCGCGGCCTGCTCGCCGGCGAGGCTAGTGCCTATCGCGATGCGGTGCTGCTGAATTCGGCCGGGGCGTTGCTGGTTGCCGGCGCGGCGAACGGCTGGCCAGAGGGTGTGGCGATGGCCGCAGAGGCAATCGACGCGGGACTGGCCGCGGCTCTGCTCAACAGATGGATCGCCGCGGTGCGCTAGGGAATTGCCGTCAGGTCTCAATCACATCCGTCTATGCTGAGCTTGTCGAAGCACTGTCCTTTTCTTCGTGCCTCGCGCGTAAACACTTGAAAGAAAGAGCAATCCTTCGACAAGCTCAGGATAGACGGGATAGAACAAGGTAATTCCAGGAGTATGCATGGAACCTTATCCGCTCGGCTTATCGCTGCCGCCCCTGGTGCCTGATGTTCGCTGGCCGGCCTCGTCTGCCGACCGGTTGCGACCCCTTCCGCTTTAGCCCCAGCGGCCTGCCCCTCGCCTCCACCGGCGCACCGCCGCCCTGCTCCAGCTCGAACTTCAAGGCCCCGGTCAGCGGATTGGCCTCGGCCAGGCGCAGGCGTAATCGGTCGCCGATGGCATAGCGGGTGCCGCTCTCCTCGCCCTGCAATACCTGCGCCTTTTCGTCATAGGCGAAGTATTCCCCGCCCAGCGTCGAGACAGGCACCAATCCGTCACCACCGAGGCTGAGGATGGTGGCGAAGAAGCCGAATTTCTGGACGCCGGTAATGCGCGTTTCAAACACCTCGCCGACCCGGGCCGAGAGCCAGGCGGCGACCTAGCGGTCGATGGGCTCGCGCTCGGCCGCCATGGCGCGGCGTTCGGCGGCGCTGATTGCCTCGCTGACCTTGCCGAGATCGTCACGGTCGCGCGCGGACAGACCTGAAGTAGGCTTGAGGTCGACCTCTGGCGCCGGTTGTTCGAGGGAAAAACCATCGACCAGCGCGCGGTGCACCAGCAGATCGGCGTAGCGGCGGATTGGCGAGGTGAAATGGGCGTAACTGCCCAGCGCGAGCCCGAAATGGCCGGCGTTGCGTGGCCCGTAATAGGCTTGGGTCTGGCTGCGCAGTACCGCCTCCATGATCAACGCCTTTTCGCTCTCGTCGGCAATGTCCTTGAGCATGCGGTTGAACAGGCCGGGGGTGATCACCTGCCCCAGCGCCAGCTTCATGTCGAAGGTGCTGAGGTAATCCTTAAGCGCCACCAGTTTCTCGCGGCTTGGCGGCTCATGGATGCGGTAGACCACCGGCGCGACTTTGCTTTCCAGCGCTTTGGCGGCGGCGACATTGGCGGCGATCATGAAATCCTCGACCACACGGTGGGCATCGATCGGTTCGCGCAGGGCAATCTCGGCGATGCGGCCCTGCTGATTGAGCACGACACGCCGTTCGGGAAGTTCCAGCGCGAGCGGATCGCGGGCGTTGCGGGCCTTGGTGAGCGCGCGCCAACAGGCCCAGAGGTTTTGCAGATTTTTCTCAGCCTCACCGGAATCGATCCGCGACTGCGCATTCTCATAAGCAATCACCTCGGCAATCCGCACTAACGCGCGGGTGAAGCGAAAGTCGGTCACCCGGCCTTGCGCATCCACCGTCAAATGGCAGACCATCGCCGCCCGGTCCTGCCCGGCGCGGAGGGAACAAACGTCGGCGGAAAGAACCTCGGGCAGCATCGGCACGACGCGGTCGGGGAAATAGACCGAGTTGCCGCGTTTGCGCGCTTCGCGGTCGACCTCGCCGCCGGGGCGAACGTAGAACGACACATCGGCAATGGCGACGAGTGCGCGGAAGCCCCCTTCCCCATCCGGCTCGGCCCAGATCGCATCGTCATGATCGCGCGCATCGACCGGATCGATGGCGACGATCGGCAGATGGCGCAGGTCCTCGCGCTTTTCGGCGCTGAGCGGAAGTTTCGCGGCGAGCTGGGCCTCGGCCAGCGCCTCCCCGGTGAAGACGTTCGGAATGCCGTGCTTGTGGATCGCGATCAGGCTGAACGCGCGCGGAGCAAGCGGATCGCCAAGCACCTGGGTCACTTTTACCCCGGACCGCGCGGTACGCCCAGCCGGCTCGGCCAGCACCAACTGCCCGCGCTCGGCACCGCCCAGATCGGCAATCGGCGACGAATGGCGCACGCGCTTGTCGACCGGCGCCAGCCAGCCGTTTCCGGCGCCATCGATCTCGACCACGCCAAGCAGCTGATCCTCGCGCGCCGGGAGTTTTTTCATCGGATAGGCGCGCCAGCCGGCACCCGCCTCCTCGGTGCGCGCCAGCACCCGGTCGCCGACCGTCAGCGCCGAATGCTTGCCCCGCTCGACCAGGCGCAGACGCGGCGGCGGCGACGGATCGTCCGGCGCCCAATTGTCGGGCACGGCAATCGCCTCGCCGTCCTCGATGTCGGTGACCCGTAGCACGGTGACACGCGGCACGCCGCCCATGCGGTGGAATGCGCGCTTCTCGCCGTCGATCAACCCCTCGTCGGCCATGTCGCGCAGCAAGGCCTTGAGCGCGATCTTTTCCTGCCCCTTAAGCCCGAACGCCCGCGCGATCTCGCGCTTGCCGGCGGGCGTGGGGGAGCTGGCGATGAAATCGAGGATCTGCTGGCGCGAGGGCAGGCCGGGTTGAGGCTTGGGTGCCAAGTCTAATATGCCCTGGCAACGTATATGCGCTCGACCGCCGGTTTGCCGGTGAAAATGCAGGTTCCGGAGACAGGCTCCCCCCCCATCGGCGTGTTGCGGATGGTGAGCTTGAGCGCCTTGAGCGTGTTCACGACTTCTTCGAGCTTAGCTCCGCTCGGACGCGACCAGGAGAGGTCGGCCCAGCCAGGGTATCGCTTATCGTCGCTGTAGAATGCGGTGAGAGCTTCGAGGCTGTCGATCCCGCAGTGAATGTTGTTATCTCTCCGCCCGGTCGCCTCGGCATGCAGTGAGCGCTGGATCTTTTCCAATTCCTGGCCCGCATGTTGGGCGAAGACGTCGAAGGGGGTTCCAATGAACTTGGGCTTGCCAATACTCAGGTTTATTTGGGGCGGCTCCCCCATAAATGCTCGATTTGAATCCTCAGCAGTGAAATAGAGTTCGTCACGCCTCAACCATGAAACTCGGCGGTTCTCGGCATCGCGCCCGCCGATCTCGAGAATCAGGGGCACGCCCTTCTTGACCCACCCCCAGCGCTTGCCCGTCGCTTTGCCGGGGCGCTTGTCAAGCAGCACGCGGATCGGCTCGCCCAGCGCCGTCTGCCTCGCCAAAGCGGCGCGCAATTCCTCGCAATAGGCCAGGATTGCAGCGTCGCCCTCATCCTCCCGTAGCATCGGCAGGATGACGATCTGCTGCGGAGCGATCGCGGGCGGTACGCGCAGGCCGTCGTCGTCGCCGTGAGTCATGATGACGCTGCCGATCAGCCGGGTGGAGACACCCCAGCTGGTTGTGTGGCAAAGCCGCTGGCCGCCTTCGCGGTCCTGATAGTGGATGCCGGCGGCCTCGGCAAAACCGGTGCCGAGGTAGTGCGACGTGCCCGCCTGCAGCGCCTTGCCGTCCTGCATCATCGCTTCGATGCTGTAGGTCGCAACTGCGCCGGGAAAGCGCTCGTTCTCCGGCTTTTCGCCGGCGATCACCGGCATCGCCAGCGCCTCCTCGGCGAAGCTGCGGTACATCTCCAGCGCGCGCAGCGTTTCGGCCATGGCGTCCGCCTCGTCGGCGTGGGCGGTATGGCCTTCCTGCCACAAGAACTCGCTGGTGCGCAGGAACATGCGGGTGCGCATTTCCCAGCGCACGACATTGGCCCATTGGTTGGTGAGCAGCGGCAGGTCGCGCCAGCTCTGTATCCAGCGCGCCATCGCCGCGCCGATCACGGTTTCCGAAGTCGGGCGGACGATCAGCGGCTCTTCCAGCCTGGCCTCGGGATCGGGCACCAGCCCGCCCTTGCCATCACCGATCAACCGGTGATGGGTGACGACCGCCATCTCCTTGGCAAAGCCTTCGACATGCGCGGCCTCCTTGGCGAAAAAAGACAGCGGGATGAACAGCGGGAAATAGCAGTTCTGGACGCCGGCCGCCTTGATCCGCGCATCCATCAGCGCCTGGATGCGTTCCCAGATGCCGTAGCCCCAGGGTCGGATCACCATGCAGCCGCGCACGCCGGATTCTTCGGCCATCTCGGCCTCGGCGATCACCTCCTGATACCACCCCGCAAAATCGGCATCGCGGGTGACGGAAAGGGCGTGGCGGATGGCGGGCACGGTAATGGACTTTCGTTTAGCGGGACGCGGGCAGCGCGGCTTGCGCTGGGGCTTATTTGCCGAGCGCGTCGAGCCTGCGCTGCATCGCCGCCATTTGCTCGCGCAGGGCAGCCAGTTCGCCAAGCGCCTCGCTTGTGGGCGCTGCGGTGGTCGACGCCTTGTCGCCGCCTGGCAAAAAAGCCCCCGCGGCGGCGCGGAACATGGCCATGTTCTGCTGCGCTAGCTTGGTTAGCGGATTTTTGCCGATGCTTTCCTCGAACGCCTTGGCCAGCTTGGCCTGATTGGTCCGAAAGTTGTCCATCGAGGCTTCGAGGTAATGCGGGATCAGGGATTGCAAGGAATTGCCATACATGCAGATGAGTTGCCGCAGAAAATTAACCGGCAGCATCTGCTCGCCGCCGGATTCTTCGTCCATGATGATCTGGGTCAGGATCTGATGGGTGATGTCGTTGCCCGATTTGGCATCGATCACCTTGAAGTCCACCTCTTCGCGCGTCATCTTCGCCAGATGATCGAGCGTGATATAGCTCGACGACCGCGTGTTATAGAGCCGCCGGTTGGCGTATTTCTTGATGATGACGGTGTTGCCGTCCTTGCCCGTGTGTTCAGCCATTGCCAGTCCATTGTCCTCAGCCCCTCGCGCGGTTAGCACTTGCAGCGACCGCAGTGCAACAAGTGCGTGTAGCGCAGCAAGCAAGCATCACTCAGCGCGCGAAGCGGCGGCCGAGCAGTGTGAGCATTTCATATTGCGAGAGGCCGCTTAGCGCCGCACCGTCGGGAAGCGAATATTCCGCCTCCACCCAGTCACCCTCCTGAAGTTCGGGAGCAGCGACGAGATCGATCACCGTCATGTCCATCGACACCCGGCCGACCACGGGCAAGCGGCGCCCCTGCGAGAGCATCGCCCCCTTGCCCGACCAACAGCGCAGGTAACCATCGGCATAGCCCAGCGCGATCACCGCAACCCGCATCGGACCAGGCGCGACAAAGGTGGAACTATAGCCGACTCCGTCTCCGGCCGAAAGCTCGCGCAGCTGCATGATGACGGCCATCGGCCTGGCGACCTGACGAATGCTCCCGGCCAGCTCGGCCCGCGCGATGCCGCCATAGAGCGACAGGCCCGGCCGGGTGAGGTTGCCGTGATAGGCCTCGCCCAGCACGATTCCGGCACTGTTGGCGAGACTGCCCCGGCGGTGCGGCAACGCGCGCCTGGCTTCTTCCCAGCGGGCGAGCTGCACGGCGTTCAGCGGGACATCCTCATCCGATGAGGCGAGGTGCGACATCAGCACATCGATATCGAGCTTGCCGATCAGCTCATTGCCAAGATCAGCCATCGGCAACCCCAGCCGGTTGATCCCGGTATCGACCATCAGGTCGCAGCGCTTGCCGCCCACGGCCAGCCAGCGGCGAGCCTGTTCGAGCGAATTTATGACTGGGCGCACGCCGACCTCGTGGGCCCAGACCGCTCGGGTGTCGTTCAACAGGCCGTGCAGCAGCGCGATACTGCCCGGCGGCACGAGATCGACGATATCCGCCGCCTCGCGCGCATAGGTGACAAAAAAATCGCGGCACCCTGCCGCCCACAGGGCCGGCACTACAATCCGCGCGCCCAGTCCATAGGCGTCGGCCTTTACCGCCGCGCCGGCCCGCGCCGATCCCGACAGCCGGTCAAGCGCCTGCCAGTTTGCTGTCAGTGCTGCGTGATCGATATCCAGCCTGAGCGCGGCTGGCGGCAGGCTGTCAGCCATCGGGGCAATAATCGCGCGGCGGTCCGCTGTTCAGCCCCCAGACTGCGACAGCCAGCGCCACGGCGGTGACGATCCAGGTGTACCACAGCCCCGAAAATGGATCGCCGGTGCGCGCGACTATGACGCCGGAAATGAACGGCAGAAAGCCGCCGAAATAGCCTGTGCCGATGTGGTAGGGAATCGACATCGAGGAATAGCGGATGCGCGGCGGGAACATCTCGGTCAGCAGCGCCGCCACTGGGCCGTAGGTTGCACCCGACAGCGCCATGATCAGCAGCAGCCCAAGGAAAACAGCCGCCGCCGAGGCGAACGAGGGCTTGACCTTGGCAAGGTTATAACCCGCCTTGCCAAGCCAGGCCTGCAGCTGCTTGCCGCGCGCCGCCTTGTCGTCCCAGCTGTATTCGCTCAGCGGCAGCAACTCGCCGCCGACGGCAACCGTCAGCTGCGCGGCCTCCTCCCGGCTATAGGCAACGCCCACGCCCGAAAGGTCGGCCAGCAGCTTGCCGCAAGGGGTCTTCTGCTCTGGCGAGAATATCGCGTAGGTGCAATCGGGGCCTGCCACCACCACCGGAGCGCGGCGGCTGGCTTCGGCCAGGCCGGGATTGGCATAGGAGCCGATCATCCAGAACACCGGAAACTACAGCAGCAGCGTCAACCCATAGCCCCAGACGATCGGCAGCTTGCGTCCGATCCGGTCGGACAGCTTGCCGGACAGTACGTAGAACCCCATGCCGCACAGCGCGGCTAGTCCGACGATAAGTTCCGCTACCGTATCATCCATGCGCATGGCGTTCTTGAGGAAGGCAAGGCCGGAGAACATCGCATTGTACCAGACTACGGTGAGACCCGCAGCAACCCCGAACAGGGCGATGAACAGGCGCTTCTTGTTGCCCGGATAGGTGAAGCTCTCAACGAAGGGATTGCCGGCCAGCTGGCCTTCTTGCTTCATGGCCTTGAACACCGGGCTTTCGCTGAGCTTGAGCCGCATCCATAGCGAGATGACAAGCAGGATGATGGAGAGCAGGAACGGCACCCGCCAGCCCCATGCGTTCCACGCCTCGGTGGTCATCGAGCCCTTGCAGGCCAGCACGACCACCAGGCTCAGCACGAACCCGCCGACCACGCTGGCCTGGATGAAACCGGTGAAATAGCCGCGCCGGTCAGGCGGCGAATGCTCCGCCACATAAATTGCCGCGCCGCCATATTCGCCGCCCAGCGCCAAGCCCTGAAGGATACGCAGCAGGATGACGATAGCCGGCGCTGCATAGCCGATGCTGGCAGCCGAGGGCACCATGCCGACCCCCGCCGTGGCGACGCCCATCAGGGTGACGGTGACGAGGAAGGTGTATTTGCGCCCTAACGTGTCACCGAGATAGCCGAACAGGATCGCGCCGAGCGGGCGGAAGCCGAAGCCGACCGCGAACACCAGCCAGAACAGCAGCATTTCCAGCGTGGCGTTGCCCGTTGGGAAAAAGGTTTTCGACAGGATCGCGCCCAGCGCGCCGTAGATGAAAAAGTCGTACCATTCAAAGATAGTGCCGGCCGAAGAGGCAGCTATCACCAAGCGAATGTCGGCCGCACTCGGCTCGACATGCAAGGCTGGACTGGCAGTGGTGGCCATGAACTGTCTTCCCCGAAACGCTCGGGCAATGCTCTAGCGAGGCAAACCGTCCGTGGGAAGCAGCTCTCGCGCGGCTGTCCAGGCGAGTTTGATTGCGCCGTGCCGGGCGGGATAGGCGCGGGCCGGCGCCAGCAGTTCGAGACCCGGCCAATCCGGTTGTTCGCCAGAGCCGGACAGCCATGCCGACAGTCCCGCTTCCGCTACGGCAATCTCCGCGGAATTGCGTCCCTTGGCCTCGGCCGCAAATATCGCCGCAGCGGCCTGGCCGATGGCGCAGGCCTGCGATTTCAGTCCGACCCGCGCGATGGCTCCCGCCGAATCGGTGGCAAGGCCTAGGGTCAGCGAGCTGCCGCAGCTTTGCGAGCGCGCAGTGGTCTGCAGGGGCAAGGTCTCATCGAGCGGAAAACCCGCCAGGCTGGTCGCCAGCGCCAGCACTTGCGGCGTATAGAGCGCCGTCGCGGCGGCCACGATCTACTTTTCCCGATTCCGGGAGGAACCCGAGTCGGCCGCCGCCCGGCGACGCTCGGCGAGAATTTTGACCAGCTGTTCGCTGCCGGAATCGATGAAGGGATAGGTCCGGGCCTGCGTGATCCATGTCGGCCTGCCGCCCACGCCCCAGGTAATATCGAAGCCCAGCACCAGAATGGAAAAGCCCAGGACAGCGATGATCAGTCCCTTGATGCCGCCGAATCCGAAACCCAGCACCCTGTCGATCGGACCGATTACGGAAGCGCGGCTGGATCGACCCGCAAAATTGGCGAGGGCTTTCACCGCCGCATAGGGTACCAGCAGCAGCACCGCGAAGGCGAGGATCGCAGCACCCGACGGCGAATCGACGTACTGCCGAAGGAAAGCTGTTAGCGGCGTGTGCATGGCATAGATCACGAACAGCGCGAATATCCAGGCGCCCAGCGCCAGAATCTCCTGCACGAAGCCGCGCATGAAGCCGGTCACTGCCCCCAAGCCGACCAGCAGCAGTACCGCGATATCGAACCCTGTCATTGGCGGGCTATCTACGCCCCGGCCAGAATCCGGTCAACGAGATTTGGCAGCAGGGTTAACGGCTTGTAGGCAATTGCGTTGTCCTCAGCACCATTATCGGGCGGTCCGCAGGCCTCGGCAAAGCCAAGCTTTGCCGCCTCGCGGCGGCGGATCGTCCCATGCGCAACCGGCCGAATTTCGCCCGCCAACGAGACTTCGCCAAACCACACGGAGTCGGCAGGCAGCGGCTTTTCGGTCAGCGCCGAGACCAGCGCCGCAGCCACCGCGAGATCGGCGGCGGGATCGACCAGACGGTAGCCGCCGGCGACATTGAGATAGACTTCGCAAGCCGAGAAATTAAACCCGCAGCGCGCCTCAAGCACCGCCAGCAGCATGGCGAGCCTCCCGTTATCCCAGCCAACCACCGCCCGCCTCGGCGTCGCGCCGCTGGCGAGCCGTACGATCAGCGCCTGAATTTCGACCAGAACCGGCCGGGTGCCCTCCATCGCCGGGAACACCGCACTGCCCGGCACCGGTTCGTCGCGGCCCGAAAGGAACAACAGCGAAGGGTTGGCGACCTCGGCCAGCCCGTGTCCTTCCATGGCGAAGACGCCGATCTCGTCGACCGGGCCGAAGCGGTTCTTGATGCTGCGCAGGATGCGGTATTGGTGGCTGCGCTCGCCCTCGAAGCTCATCACCACATCGACCATATGTTCAAGCACCCGCGGCCCGGCGATGCTGCCGTCCTTGGTGACATGGCCGACGAGGAACAGCACCGCGCCGCTTTCCTTGGCATAGCGGATCAGCTCGAAAGCACAGCCGCGCACCTGGCTGACAGTGCCCGGCGCGCCTTCGATCTGGTCGGAATGCATGGTCTGGATGGAATCGATCACCAGCAGCGCCGGCGGCCCCATCCCGCCCAGCGTGGTCAAAATGTCGCGCACCGAGGTCGCGGCGGCGAGCCGGATCGGCGCGCCTGCCAACCCCAGCCGCTCCGCCCGCAGCCGCACCTGCCCGGTCGCTTCCTCACCGCTGATATAGACAGCCTCGCCGCCGGCCCGGGCGATCATCGCGGCGGCCTGGAGCAGTAGCGTCGATTTGCCGACACCGGGATCGCCGCCCATCAGTACCGCCGAACCCGGCACCAGCCCGCCGCCAAGCGCGCGGTCGAATTCGGCGAGGCCGGTCGAGCGCCGCACCAGGCGTTCGCTGGGCGCATCCATCGCCTCGAAAGCTATCGCCCGCCCGCCGCCCGAAAGGTCGTGCTTGGCGGAAAACACGGTTGCCGGCGCTTCTTCGCCAAGCGTGTTCCACTCGCCGCAATCGGCACACTGGCCCTGCCAGCGGTAGGACACACTACCGCAAGCAGCGCAGACAAATCGGCGTTTGGGCTTGGCCATGGTCACGATGTAATCAGAACGAAATAAGAACACAAGTGCGGGGGATCGGATTAAACCGGAATTTACCCGCTATGGTTAAAGCGTTTGAATGACTGAAGCCTCCCCTTTCCCGCGGCTGGCTGAACTGGATGCGCTCCGCGGCATTGCCGTGAGCATTGTCGTGCTGTTCCACTACAGCTGGCAAGGTGTGAACGTCCTGCCCACTATGAGGACCATACCTTGGGGCCCGTCGTGGGGGCACTACGGCGTGGAGCTGTTCTTCGCGATCTCCGGATTCGTCATCTTCATGACACTCGAGCGCACAAGGACCACTGCCGATTTTGTCGTTTCACGCTTTGCCCGCCTGTTTCCGGCCTATTGGTTCGGCATTGGTCTGACATCGGGCGGGGTGCTGCTGCTGGGCGCGAGCACGCTGGCCCAGCCGCCCGAAGTGGCACTGGTCAATCTCACGATGCTGCAAGGCTTTTTCTACCTGCCCTCGGTTGACGGCGTCTATTGGTCGTTGACTGTCGAGCTGGGCTTTTACGTTTGCATGCTGGCGCTTTGGCGGTGCGGTTTGCTGGCTCAGATCGAGACGGTTCTGCTTGGCTGGATCGCACTCAAGCTGCTGTGGTGGGGCGTGCCTGCCCTGCCCTCGCGGATTGGCGCGCTGCTGGTGGAGCAATACATCCCGTGGTTCGCGATCGGCATGGCGGCGTACCGGGTGCACAGCGGTGCGCGGCGCTGGCGGGATCAGGCAATGGTGCTGCTGGCTGGTCTTGTCGCTGTGGCAGTGGCCAACGAGGTTGCCGACGCCGCCGTTTATGTCGGAGTTGCTGCGGTGTTTGTGGCGATTACTGCGGGGCACCTGCGATTCCTCAATCATCCACTGCTGCTGTGGCTTGGAGCGATTTCGTACCCTCTCTATCTTGTGCATCAAAACCTTGGCTATGCGCTGATCGTCGCGCTTGAACGGATTGGTTCGCCCCCCGCCCTCGCATTGGTGATTGCAATCGCCGCAGCGCTGGCAACCGCACAAGCGGTCCATCTGATGATCGAAGCACCCTCGTTGGCATTGATCCGTAACTGGTGGAAAAGTCGCAGGATCATTACCGCACCAGCCTGAAGGGCTAGTCGCGTGCGCCCGGCTCTGCCATCCAGCGCCGATGCGCCAGAAGGAACTCCGCATCGCTCTCATCTGCTACGGCGGGATCAGCCTTGCGGTCTATATGCACGGCGTCACTAAGGAAGTGTGGAAACTGGCGCGGGCGAGCCGCGCTTTCTTAGCCGGAGAAAATCAAGATACCGGTACTGCAGGCGTCTATCTGCGCTTGCTCCAGCAGATTCAGAAGAACCACGGCCTGCGCCTGCGGGTGCTGACCGACATCGTCGCGGGGGCCAGCGCCGGGGGGATCAACGCGGTGTTTCTCGCGCAGGCGATCCATTCCGGGGAATCTCTTGAGCCGCTAACCCGGCTCTGGCTCGAGCGCGCCGACATCGATGTGCTCCTCGATCCCGACGCCCGGCCGTGGTCGCGCTTCGCCAAATTCTGGGCGGCACCGATTGTGTCCTACGTTTTGAGGCGCCCAGGCAATGTCATTTCCGCCAGCGTCGCGCCGGAAACAAGGTCCGAAGTGCGGACCAAGCTATCGCGCTTCATCCGCTCGCGCTGGTTCGAGCCGCCGTTCAGCGGGATGGGTTTTTCGCGGCTGCTGGCCGAGGCCGCCGATGCGATGGCGGCATCGGATTGCGGGCCGCCACTGCTCCCGCCCAGCCATCCGCTTGACCTGTTCGTCACTGCCACGGACTTTCAGGGCCACCTCGGCATAGTGCGGATCAACAGTCCGCCGCTGGTGCAGGAAAGCGAGCACCGCCTGTCGATCGGCTTTCGTGCGCCCACACCTGCAAGCAGCGGCGGCGACCTGGCGCCGATGCTCGAACTGGTCTTCGCCGCGCGGGCCACCGCCAGTTTTCCCGGCGCCTTTCCCGCCCTGCAATTCCGCGAGATGGATGCGCTCGCGCATGAGCGCGGCGAAGATTGGCCGACGCGCCAGGCCTTTGCCGAACGGATCATGCCGGAGCACGCGCTTCGCGGCGAATTCGAGCACGTCGCGCTGATCGATGGTTCGGTGCTGGTCAACGCACCCTTTGCCGAGGCGATGCAGGCGCTGCGCGACAAGCCGGCGCAGCGCGAGGTCGACCGCCGGTTCGTCTATATCGATCCGCGCCCCGATCAGGTGGGAGGCATGCGTCGTAACGATCACCGCCCGCCCGGATTTTTCTCGGTGATATTTGGCTCGCTTTCTTCGATCCCGCGCGAGCAGCCGGTGCGCGACAACCTTGAGATGCTGTCACGCCAATCTCTGGAAAAGGTGCGGCTGCGCACTATTGTCGATGCTCTGCGCCCGGAGGTGGAAGAAGCCGTCGAGAAGCTGTTCGGCCGGACCCTGTTTCTCGACCGGCCGACGCTCAGGCGCCTGACCGGATGGCGTGCCAAGGCGCATCAGGCGGCAGCGGAACGCGCGGGTTTCGCCTATCACGGTTATGCCCAGGTGAAGACCGCAGGGGTGATCGATGCCCTGGCCGAGCTGATCCACGGGGCGGCACCGGATCTCAAATTGATATCCCCCCAGCCGATCGCCCGGTTTCTAACGGCACATTTCACCGCCCACGGGCTCGACCGGCTGACCGGCCTGCGCGGAGGTGCTTCCAAGGCTGCCATCGCTTTCCTTACCGCGCACGACCTGCAATTCCGTGTCCGCCGCCTGCGCCTGCTCGCCCGGCGGCTGAGCGAGGACTGGGACAGTACCGAGGGCGTGACCGAGGCCGCGCTCGAACATGCACGCAACGCGGTCTACGGCGCGCTGGCGCTGTATTTCAACCGTGAGGGGAAAACCTCGCTGGGCGCGGATTTCGCCCAGCTCGCGGGGCAGTTGTTCGAGAACCCGGCTAGAGTGCTGGACGGGATCGCCGGGGGCCGCCAACTGCAGAAAGCAGACTTGGCGGTCGATGCGATGCTCGCAAGAGCACTGGCCGAAATGCCGCTGGCGCTGCGGCGCCGCATGCTGCTCGCCTATCTCGGCTTTCCGTTTTATGACACGGTAACTCTGCCGTTGCTGCGCGGCGAGGGCCAATCCGAATTCGATCCGGTCAAGGTCGATCGCATCTCACCCGACGATGCCCCCTCCATCCGCGCTGGAGGAGCCCTTGCCTGCCTGCGCGGGGTCGAATTTTATAATTTCGGTGCGTTCTTCAGCCGGGCGTACCGCGAGAACGATTATCTGTGGGGGCGGCTGCATGGCGCAGAGCGGATGATCGACCTGGTGGCGTCGGCTCTCCCAGACAATATGACGCTGTCAGCGGATGGACTTCACGCCTTCAAGCGCGATGCGTTCCTGGCGATACTGGATGAGGAAGAAGGGGTGCTGACGGCGGACGCAGGGCTGGTGGCGGGGATCAGGGCCGAGGTGCTTCGGGTTGCCCCCGCTCCAGGCTCCGCTAGCAGCTGACAGGCGATCAATTCGATTGATCCTGGCTTGTTCCTTCCCGCTACCAGGGTTGGAGAGAAAGTCGCGTCCTACTCCGTCAGATCGCTCCAGGCTTCCTTGATCCGGTCAAAGAAGCCCTTGGATTGCGGGCATTCATCGCCCGTCTCGCTCGCCTGCAAATCGTGCAGCAGCTCTTTCTGGCGGGCGGTCAGCTGTGTCGGCGTCTCGACGACGATCTCGATCACCAGATCGCCATGTCCCCTACCCTGCAGCACCGGCATGCCGGCGCCGCGCTTGCGCAGTTGCTTGCCGGATTGAATGCCGGCCGGGATACTGATTTCATGCCGCGCGCTGTCGACGCCGGGAATCTCGATTGCGCCGCCCAGCGCCGCGAGGGTGAAGCTGATCGGTACGCGGGTGATCAGCGTCGTCCCGTCGCGTTCGAACATCGGATGGCGGCGAATGTGGATGAAGATGTAGAGGTCGCCAGGCGGCGCGCCGAACGGACCAGCCTCGCCCTTTCCGGTCAGGCGGATACGAGTGCCGGTATCGACACCGGGCGGAACGTTGACATCCAGCGTCTGCGGCTGGTCAACCCGGCCTTCCCCGCGGCACAACCCGCAAGGCTTCTCGATCACTTCGCCGCGGCCATGGCAGGTCGGGCAGGTCCGCTCGACCACGAAGAAGCCCTGTTGCGCGCGCACTTTGCCGTGACCGCCGCACAGATTGCAGCGGCGGGTGCCGGTGCCCGGTGTAGCGCCCGAGCCAGCGCAAGGATCGCAGACCTGCGAAACTTCGATTTCGATCTGCGACTGCTTGCCATGGAACGCCTCGTCGAGACCGATTTCCATGTCGTAACGCAGATCCGCGCCGCGCGCCGCCTGCTGGCGTCCGCCGCCGCCAAAGGCATTGCCGAAGAAGGATTCGAAGATATCGCCGATGTCGGAAAAGCCGTCGCCGCCAGAGCGGCCACCTCCGCCCATTCCGCCGTTTTCGAAGGCAGCATGGCCAAAGCGGTCATAGGCGGCGCGCTTTTGCGGATCCTTCAAACAATCATAAGCATGGCTGATCGCCTTGAACCGCGATTCGGAATCCTTGCACCCTAGATTTTTGTCGGGGTGAAACCGTATCGCCAGCCGCCGGTACGCCGATTTGATCGCCGTGCCGTCGGCATCGCGCGAGACTTCCAGCAATTCGTATAAGTCGGCCAGCGTCGTCATCGATCATCCCTGCCCCCGCCGGAGACGAGGGCGCAAGCGCGAAGCGAATAACCTTTGTGCATATCCCAGCGTCCCCCTCCCCGCCCTCTCCCTCTGCGAAGGAAAAAGGCGGGCTCTGCGGGCATCAGCCCTTGTTGTCATCCACTTCGGAGAACTCGGCATCGACCACATCTTCATCGCCCGCGGATGCCTGTTCGGCAGCGGGTGAGGCTGCGGCGGCCTGTTCCTTCTCGTAGATCGCCTGACCCATCTTCATCGCCGATTCGGTGAGCGCCTGGGTCTTTGCCGTCATCGCCTCAAGATCGCCGCTTTCGATCGCTGCTTTGGCCTCCGCCAGCGCGGCCACAATCTCTTCCTTGAGGGCCGCGTCTATCTTGTCGCTGTTTTCCTCAAGCTGGCGCCCAGTTGCGTGAACCAGGCTTTCGGCGTTGTTGCGAGTCTCTGCCGTCTCGCGGCGCTTCTTGTCTTCGTCGGCAAACTTCTCGGCATCGCGGACCATCTGGTCGATGTCGGCATCCGACAGACCGCCGGATGCCTGGATGCGGATCTGCTGCTCCTTGCCGGTGCCCTTGTCCTTGGCGGTTACGTGGACGATGCCGTTGGCGTCGATGTCGAAGGTGACTTCGATCTGCGGCACGCCGCGCCGGGCGGAGGGAATTCCGAGCAGGTCGAACTGGCCAAGCATCTTGTTGTCCGCCGCCATCTCGCGTTCGCCCTGGAAGACACGGATCGTGACCGCCTGCTGATTGTCCTCGGCAGTCGAATAGATCTGGCTCTTTTTGGTCGGGATCGTGGTGTTGCGGTCGATCATACGGGTGAACACACCGCCCAAAGTCTCAATTCCGAGCGACAGCGGCGTCACGTCGAGCAGCAGCACATCCTTGACGTCGCCCTGCAACACGCCGGCCTGGATCGCCGCACCCATGGCGACGACTTCGTCCGGATTGACGCCGGTGTGTGGTTCGCGGCCGAAGAATTCCTTCACCACTTCGCGCACGCGCGGCATCCGGGTCATACCGCCGACGAGGATAACGTCATCGATATCGCTGGCCTTGATGCCGGCGTCGGCAATCGCTTTCTTGCAAGGCTCGAGTGTACGCTGGATCAGTTCGGCGACCATCTTTTCAAGATCCGAGCGGGTCACTGTTTCGACCAGATGCAGCGGCGTGGTCGAACCGCCTTCCATGCGGGCGGTGATGAAGGGCAGGTTGATCTCGGTCGTGGCGGTGCTCGACAGCTCGATCTTGGCCTTTTCGGCAGCTTCCTTGAGACGCTGAAGCGCGAGCTTGTCGGTCTTCAGGTCCATGTTTTCCTTGGCCTTGAACTTGGCGGCCAGCCATTCGACGAGCTTGGAATCGAAGTCCTCGCCGCCAAGGAAGGTGTCGCCATTGGTCGATTTGACCTCGAACACGCCGTCGCCGATCTCGAGGATCGAGACGTCGAAAGTGCCGCCGCCAAGGTCATAGACCGCGATAGTCTTGCCCTCGTTTTTCTCCAGCCCATAGGCAAGCGCGGCCGCGGTCGGCTCGTTGATGATGCGCAGCACTTCAAGGCCCGCGATCATTCCGGCGTCCTTGGTCGCCTGCCGCTGGGCGTCGTTGAAATAGGCCGGAACCGTGATCACCGCCTGGGTTACGGTCTCACCCAGATAGCTCTCGGCGGTTTCCTTCATCTTCTGCAGAATGTACGCACTGATCTGCGACGGCGAATATTCCTCACCGCCCGCTTTGACCCAAGCGTCGCCATTCTTGCCTTTGACGATCGGGTAAGGAACCAGCTCGGTGTCCTTCTTGGTCACCGGATCGTCGAACCGGCGGCCGATCAGGCGCTTCACGGCGAAAATCGTGTTATCGCCGTTGGTCACGGCCTGGCGCTTGGCCGGCTGACCGATCAGCCGCTCGCCATCCTTGGCAAAGGCGACGATGGACGGCGTGGTGCGCGCGCCTTCCGCATTTTCGATGACCTTGGGTTTGCCGCCGTCCATAACAGCTACGCAGCTGTTGGTGGTGCCAAGGTCGATGCCAATGACTTTAGCCATTTTTCCCCATTCCTTACATCATGTGTGACACCGCAAGGTTCACCCCCCGCATCGCGGCAAGGCCCCTCGGCGGCTCCGAGTCGAGGCGGATATAAGATAGGTTTCGCTTGGCACAAGACCGGCGCCGCATTAGCGCGGGAGCAGGGCTCAATGCTGCCCGATATAGGACATGTCGCGTGAAGCTGATCCGTTTGATCGCCTTGTTGGCTGCCACATCGCTGAGTGCCTGCCAGCAGCAGGAGACTACGCCAGCCCCGGCCACTACGCAGCCCGCCGCCGCAGCGACCATTTCTGCGGCAAACGGCAGGCTGGTCTTGCCGGCGGTCAAGGGCAATCCGGGCGCGGCCTATTTCACCATCGACAATCGCACCGGAACAGCCGTGGCCGTCACCAGCGTGACGATCGACCGCGCTGCCAAGGCTGAAATTCACCAGACCCAGGGCGGCACGATGACGCCGGTCGAACGCCTCGAAACCGCGCCCGGCAAAAGCGTGGAATTCACGCCGGGCGGCATGCATATCATGGTCTTCGGTCTCGATCCAAAACTGCTGGCGGGCGGCGTGGCCAAACTGACCGTGACCTTTGCCAATGGCGAAAAGCTCGCGGTGCCGCTGACGGTGGAACCGGCAGGTGGGGCCATGGCCGGCATGGAGCATGGGGACATGCACTGAGCGCCCTGATGCAAACGGGTGCCTGCGCGGTCGGGGGCGAACGCGGGCTGACCGGCGGAGAAGTGGAACTGGTCCGCGCAATGTTCGGCACCGCCATTGAAACCGGTCCGGTGACGATCCGCCGCCGCCGCTGGTTCCCCTTCCAGCCCCGCGACGTGACGATGGCGCCGTGCGGCCACATCCATTTCCACCCGGGCTCGCGATCCTATTGCGACGATTTCGGGACGGCGGATTTGCATCTGCAAGGCCTGTTCATCCACGAAATGACCCATGTCTGGCAGGCGCAGACGCACGGGCACTGGTACTTGCCACTCGTCCGCCACCCGTTCTGCCGGTACGATTACAGCCTGAAGCCGGGCTGGAAGCTGGCGCGCTACGGAATCGAGCAGCAGGCCGAGATTGTGCGGCATGCATTCCTGTTGCGGAATGGGGGCATGGTTGCGGGGGTGGGGGATGACGGGGTTTATGATTTGCTGGTGGATTTTGACGATAGCGTAAGAATGAGCGGTTAGATGGGGGCCATGACTGAACTAACAAAACCGCCCGTTTCCGCCGATCAGCTTCACCTTGGGCGCAGCGAGTGCTTGGACGCATTTGTCGAAGCGGAGGAAGCTGTCGTCACCTTGCTGATGCGCAGCAAAACGAAAATTGGGTGCGATCTGCTTGGCCAGAAAATGGAAAGTCTCCGGAAGGCAAAACCTTCCCCACAGTATTCAAAGGCCAAGCGGACCGCAGTCCTCCCGCTGCTCAACCAGCTTGAGTGCCTGCTGCCGATTCGGGCTGACTTCGTGCATGCCAGACTGCAGGTCGTTCCATGGGAAGGTGACGCCAGGGCTTGCTTCGTCAATGCCCGCCATACGGCTGGCTGCACCCTTCCCGCCCGGCTTATCACGCTCGACGAGTTCGCCAAATTGACGCGCCGCGTAGAGAAACTTGCTCAGGAACTGGTGGCGCCTTGATCGCATTGACGCTTAAAACCTTTGTTCGTATGGATATACAATCGGTAAATTGTATATCCATAGGAGCATCGCTATGGAACAGTTCAAAGTGGCCAAATGGGGCAACAGTCTCGCCGTTCGTCTGCCCAGCACGATGGTCAAGCGATTAGGTCTCAAGGAGGGCGACCTCTTACCCGCCGAAATGCTCACCGGGGGCGCGGCGATCCGTGCCCGGTTGGAGGCCGAACGCGAAGCGAGCAAGATGACGCGCGAGGAAGCGGATGAATCAATCCGGCGATTGCGAAGCAAATTTCCCAAAAATCTCAAGCCTGAAGACTGGAAAATCGATCGCAACGACCCCGACATGAGGGGGTGATTTGGCTCATTTCATCGATACGAACATTGCCGTCTATGCGTTTGGAGCTGGACAACAGGCCGATTTGGCTCTCCGTTTGCTTCGTGGCGCGACAATCAGCGTACAAGTGCTGAATGAATTCGCCAATGTGGCTATCCGCAAACTTCAATACAGCAGCGATGATCTTGCTGTGGCCATAAGCGACATTCGCACAGCGGCCAGCCGAATCGCAATAATCGACGAGCCAACGCACGATCTTGCCCGCGAAATCGTGTTTCGCTACAAACTTGGCTTCTATGACAGCGTCCTGCTGGCCTCAGCGCTCCTCGCCGATTGCGACACCTTCTACAGCGAGGACATGCATGCCGGTCTGGTCCTCGAAGACCAGCTGACCATCCGCAACCCCTTCGCCTGATCAATCCGCCTTCTTCGCCACCGCCACCATCGCCGGCCGCAACAAGCGCTCCTTGATCATATACCCCGCCTGCAATTCCTGCACGACCGTGCCCGGCTCCACCTCGGCCGAGGGGATTTCCAGCATCGCCTGATGCTGGTTGGGATCGAGCGGCAGGCCCATGGCGGCAATCCGGGTGATGCCATGCGCGGCGAAGACCTTGTCGATCTCGCGCGCGGTTGCTTCGATGCCGGCGACCAGGCCCTTGAGCATCTCGTCGTCGCGCAATTCTGCGGGCACCACATCGAGCGCGCGGGAAAGATTGTCGGCGACCGAGAGGATGTCGCGGGCAAAGCCGGTCGCGGCATAGGCGCGGGTATCGGCAATATCCTTTTCCATACGGCGCCGCACATTCTGCGTCTCCGCCTTGGCGTAGAGCACGTCCTGCTTCGCCGCTTCGATATCGGCCATCAACCGGGCAAAATGGTCTTCGCCCGCGTGCGGCCCTTCATCGAGCAATTCCTCGGGAACGCCCTTCAATTCTTCGAGGGCCGCCGGATCGTCCTGCGGTTTGGTATCGTCAGTCATAGTGTCAAATGTTCCCGCTATCCGATGAGCTTGCCCAGGCTCTGGGCGGTGAAATCCACCATGGGCACGACTCGCGCATAATTCAACCGCGTCGGCCCGATAACCCCGATCACGCCGACCACACGGCCCTCGCGGTCGCGGTAGGGCGAGGCAATGACCGATGAGCCGGACAGCGCGAACAACCGGTTTTCCGAGCCGATGAAAATCCGCGTCGATTCCGATTCGCGGGCGAGATCCAGGAGTTCGGCGACCGACTGCTTGTTCTCCAGATCATCCAGCAACATGCGCACCCTCTCCAGATCGGTGAGCGCCTCCTGGTCGAGCAAATTCGCCTGGCCGCGCACGATCAGCACACGCCGGCGCCCAGGCGCCTCGAAATTGTCCTCGCTCCACACCGCCAGCCCGCGCTGGACCAGTTCGCGGCTCGCGGCGTCGAGCGCCGACTGACCCGAGGCAATCTCGGTGCGCATCTGCTGCCCGGCCTCGGCCAGCGTCCGTCCGGCCAGCCGCGCAGTGATGTAGTTCGAGGCCTCCTGCAGCGCGCCGGGAGGCAGTGCGGCAGGCAGTTCGACCACCCGGTTCTCAATGCTCCCGTCCTCCCCCACCAGAATCGCCAGCCCGCGGCCCGGCGACAGCGGGACCAGGCTGAGCTGGGTCAGGCGCGGCTCGCGGCTTGGCACCATCACCACGCCCGCCCCCGCCGACAGATCGGAGAGGATCGAACTGGTGGCTTCCAGCGCGGCCTCGATCGGCCCCGGCTCGGCCAGCCGCCGCTCGATCGCGGCACGCTCCTGCTGGCTTGGTTCCGCAACTTGCATCATGCCATCGACGAACAGGCGGAGGCCGGCGTCGGTCGGCCGGCGTCCGGCGCTGGTGTGCGGCGCGGCGAGCAGGCCCAGCCCTTCGAGCTCGTGCAGCACCGAGCGGATCGAGGCGGACGACAACGCCAGGCCCCCTCCGCCAGCCAGGGTC
>JANLQW010000045.1:0-3700 GCA_031368085.1 Novosphingobium sp.
CGCTTGAAATCGATGATGCGGTACTTCTGCTTATGGCCGCCGGCGATGCCCCGCGAGGTGACATGGCCCTTGTTGTTGCGGCCGCCGCTCTTGTGCTTGCCTTCGGTCAGCGCCTTGACCGGCTTGCCCTTCCACAGCGACGACTTGTCGACGAGGATCAGCGCGCGCCGGGCGGGACTGGTCGGGTTATAACTTTTAAGTGCCATGGTTTTCGTCCCTCAGCCCGGGAGGCCGCTGGTGACGTCGATCGACTGGCCTTCGGCCAGCGTCACGATCGCCTTTTTGAAGTCCGAGCGGGTGTAAGGCTTGCCCTTCCACCGCTTGGTCTTGCCCTTCTGGGTGATCGTATTGACCCCGGTCACCTTGACCTTGAACAGCGATTCCACCGCGGCCTTGATCTCCGGCTTGGTCGCCGAATTGGCAACGCGGAAGACCACAGCGTTGAATTCGCTAAGCAGGGTCGCCTTCTCAGTAATGTGCGGAGCAACGATCACGTCGTAATGACGGGTATCGATGCCATCGGCCTTCGCCGCTTTTTTCGTGGCCTTAGCCATTGAAACGCGCCTCCAGTTTTTCGACCGCGGCGCGCGTCAGCACCAGCGTATCATGCCTGAGGATGTCGTAGACATTGGCGCCGACCGCGGGGAGCACGTTGATCCCGACGAGATTGCCGGCAGCGCGGGCAAAGCCCTCGTTCACCGCTTCGCCATCGATCACCAGCACCTTCTTGCCCCAGTTCGCCGTGGCCAGCTGTCCGGCCAATGCCTTGGTCTTGGCGTCCTTGATGTCGAGTGTGTCCAGCACGATGAGACCGTCTTTCGCCTTGGCCGACAGCGCCATCCTGAGGCCCAGCGCGCGGACCTTCTTGTTCAGCGATATGTCGAATTCACGGCGGCGGGCGCCGTGGGCCTTGCCGCCGCCGATGAAGATCGGCGCGGCGCGATCGCCGTGGCGAGCAGTGCCGCCACCCTTCTGGTTGCCGAATTTTTTGCCGGTGCGGGCCACTTCCGAACGCTCACGCGTGGCGCGGGCGATGCCCCGGCGGTTCTCGAGCTGCCAGGTGACGACCCGGTGGAGAATGTCGGCGCGCGGCTCGACGCCGAACACCGCATCGTCGAGTTCGATGTCGCCCTTGCCGGCCGAGCCATCGAGGTTGGAGACCTTGACCTTCACGATTTAGCCTCCTGACCATCGGTGGCTTCGACGGCTGTGGTGTCTTCCGCAGGCGTGCCGGCAGTTTCGACGATACCTTCGATGACCGGCTCATCGCCGTGGGCCGCTCTCTTGACCGCGCCCGGATAGGGCGCTTCGGCGTGGCGGGCGACCTTCACCGAATCGCAGACGGTCAGCCAGGTGTTCTTCGCGCCGGGCACCGAGCCCTTGACGAAGATCAGCCCGCGCTCGTCATCGACGCGAACGACTTCCAGATTCTGCTGGGTCCGCTCACGGTCGCCCATGTGGCCGGCCATCTTCTTGTTCATGAACACCTTGCCCGGATCCTGGCGCTGCCCGGTCGAACCCAGCGCGCGGTGGCTGACCGAAACGCCGTGCGATGCGCTCATGCCGCCGAAGCCCCAGCGCTTCATGCCGCCGGCAAAGCCCTTGCCCTGGGTGTGGCCGGCAACATCGACCAGCTGACCCGGAACGAAGTGCGAAGCGGCGATCGCAGCGCCGACATCGAGCAGTGCATCCTCGGCGACCCGAAATTCGCGAACGCGGGCCTTGAGCGGCACCTGCGCCTTGGCGAAGTGCTCACGCTGCGGCTTGGCGACGTTCTTCTGCTTGGCCGTGCCCGCGCCGAGCTGCAACGCGACATAGCCGTCGCGCTCAGCGGAGCGAACCGAAACCACCTGGCAATCTTCTAACGACAGAACAGTGACGGGCACATGGCGCCCGTCCTCCTGGAACAGGCGGGTCATCCCCACTTTTCTGGCGATCACGCCGGTACGCATGATCCAAACTCCTCAACAGAGGCCTGCGGAGCCATTCCCCGCAGGCGTGTCCAGCCCATGATATGTGCGAGCCCCGTCCGGGCTGAATGCCGCTCCCCCCGAACAAGGGTAAAAGCAGCGAGACGGGGGACGCATGCCCGGCAACTTGCCGGCGGTATCCCGAATGTTTTAACCGTCAACCCGCCATTGGCCGGGGCGACGGGCTTGACCGGCCTAGGCCAGTTTGATTTCGACGTTGACGCCGGCTGCGAGGTCGAGCTTCATCAGCGCGTCCACGGTCGTGGCGTTGGGCTGCACGATGTCGAGCAGCCGCTTGTAGGTGCGAACCTCGAACTGCTCACGCGACTTCTTGTCGATGTGCGGCCCGCGGTTGACAGTAAATTTCTCGATCCTCGTCGGCAGGGGAATGGGGCCCCGGATCAGCGCGCCGGTGCGGCGAGCAGTGTCCGCGATCTCGCCGGTCGCCTGGTCCAGCACCCGGTGATCGAATGCCTTGAGGCGAATGCGGATATTCTGCGCGTCCATAACCAACTACCGATGAGAAAGAGCAAAGCAAAATCGCCATCCCGAGCTTCGCAATTCGAAGGACTGGATGACGGCTGAAAACCGGCCGCCGGAATTCCACCAATTTCTGGCGAATCCCCGGCGGAGCGCGGCCTATATTACTTGGTGATCGCGCTGACAACCCCAGAACCGACAGTCCGGCCACCTTCGCGAATGGCGAAACGCAGACCCGGATCCATCGCGATCGGAGCGATCAGTTTG
The DNA here is from genome assembly GCA_031368085.1 of Novosphingobium sp. GTDB lineage: Bacteria > Pseudomonadota > Alphaproteobacteria > Sphingomonadales > Sphingomonadaceae > Novosphingobium. Next base: position 2,718 of record JANLQW010000045.1, read on the forward strand.
ACGCCAATCGTGACGTTGTCGCCCGGCATAACCATCTCGGTGCCCTCGGGGAGAAAAACCTCGCCCGTGACGTCGGTGGTGCGGAAATAGAACTGCGGACGGTAGTTGGCGAAGAACGGCGTATGACGACCGCCCTCGTCTTTCGACAGCACATAGACTTCAGCGCTGAACTCGGTGTGCGGCGTGACCGAACCGGGCTTGCACAGCACCTGGCCGCGCTCGACCTCTTCGCGGGCGACGCCGCGGATCAGCGCACCGACGTTGTCGCCGGCCATGCCCTGATCGAGCAGCTTGCGGAACATTTCGACGCCGGTGACGACAGTCTTGCGGGTGTCCTTGAGGCCGACGATCTCGACTTCCTCGCCAACCTTGACGATCCCGGCTTCGATACGTCCGGTCACAACCGTGCCGCGACCCGAGATTGAGAACACGTCTTCGACCGGCATCAGGAACGGCTTGTCGGTCGGACGCGGCGGCTGCGGGATGAATTCGTCGACAGCGGCCATGAGCGCATAAATCGATTCCTTGCCGATGGCGTCGTCACGACCTTCGAGAGCGGCCAGCGCCGAACCCTTGACGATCGGAATATTGTCACCGTCATAACCATAATAGGTCAGCAGTTCGCGCATTTCGAGTTCGACAAGCTCGAGGATTTCGTCGTCGTCGACCTGATCGACCTTGTTCATGTAAACCACCAGCGCCGGCACGCCGACCTGACGGGCGAGCAGAATGTGCTCGCGGGTCTGCGGCATCGGGCCGTCGGCGGCGTTCACCACCAGGATAGCCCCAACCATCTGCGCCGCGCCGGTGATCATGTTCTTCACATAGTCGGCATGGCCCGAGCAATCGACGTGGGCATAGTGGCGGTTGGCGGTTTCATATTCGACGTGGGCAGTCGAAATGGTGATGCCGCGCTCACGCTCTTCGGGCGCCTTGTCGATGTTGGCATAGTCGGTAAACACGGCGCCGCCGGTCTCGGCCAG
>JANLQW010000072.1:0-28226 GCA_031368085.1 Novosphingobium sp.
GCCATATCAAGCCGTGCTTGATGACGTAAATGATGCCCGATACGATCCGCCGGACATCTACCCTCGATATCCCGTGCGACAGCGGAAAAGACGACTCAATTGGGCGCATCGCCTAACTCGACAAAATACCGCGCCATTGCGTCCGCCGCCTTATCGGTCAGAGCGACAAAAGCGCGACGGCGGTCGGTATCGTCTTCGACGCGCTGCAACAGGCCCACTTCCGTCATCATGCCGATCCAGCGCAGCGCCGTCGTTGGAGTGACCCCCGAAGCAATACACAGTGACGTTACGGACACGCGGGTGTGCTCCGCGCGTGCGGCAGTTAGATCAAGCAGAATGTCCCATGCCGGATCGCCGAATAGATCACCATCGAAGAAGCGCGTACGCAGTTGGCGCTGGCGTATGACACGGCGCACGAGGCGTGGATCGGGGAGCGGTGGGCGGGTTGCACGCATACCACACGCGGTTCTTTCCTCCTGATGCTGGAAGTGAAAGACGCTGTTACTTCTCGAACGTGGTGTGACAGCTTCTAATGTGGAACCAAAGTGCTCTAATTGCTTATAAATTCTGTCGATCTGCTCCGAGATTCGGAGCAATGCCACGCTATCATCCCTATTGTCCATTTTTACGACCCCTAACGTCTAAACCATCAGTTCCCGGCTGAACGGCTTAAGACAGAAATCACCGGTGGTTGACCTGAGTCAACCACCGTTCATTTTGTGGCAACGTTAATCTCGTACGTTGGTTCCGAAATTTATTTCCAGTATGACGAAAATAAATCAGCCAACGCCGCCTACTTTACTTGGGCAATGCCAACCTTCTACGTTTCTGATAATTCTGCATCAGGGAAATTACCTAGTATGTCGGGCTAAAATCATCATTACCCACAGGTAAAGGGAGGAATTCAGAAGGAGACGAAATTATGGATATAAATGATCAGGAAATCGAACTAGTCAACTCACTGCGAAGCGCCCTTGCTATCGCCGACTTGCTTTCATTGCAATTAGTTGCAATTAAAATTGCAGAGGCCCTCGACCATTTTTCACTTGCAAAGGGAAATCTGCCTCCTCGGAACGGAGAATCGAGCGACGGCATGGATTGATCCGGCAAAGGCTGCGAATCAGTGACTTAGCCCCGCAACCGCGTCTTCCAGCCGTGCCGGATCGCCCAGTGCCAGCACATGGCCGTCGCTGCCGGCATGGAGCGGATCGCCGTTCCAGTCGCACACCATCCCCCCTGCGCCTTCGATCACCGGCACCAGCGCCGCCCAGTCGTGCAGCTTGAGGTTGGCTTCGCAGACCACGTCGATATGGCCCGAGGCGAGCAGCGCGTAATTGTAGCAGTCGCCGCCCATCACCATGCGGTTGTGGTCGGTGCGGGCGGCGAGCGCCATGAAATGGCCGCCCTGATGGTCGTCGAAGTAATGCGGACCGGTGGTCGCCAGGGTCGCTTCCGAGAGCAGCGGGCAGGCGCGAGTGCGAACGGGCGTATGGTTCATGGTCGTCGCCCGCCCTGCCGCGCCGACCCAGCGTTCCTTGAGGATTGGCTGATCGATCAGACCAAGCACCGGCCAGCCCTCGACCACCAGCGCGATCAGCGTGCCGAAAATTGGCCGCCCGGCGAGGAACGATGTGGTGCCGTCGATTGGATCGAGCACCCAGCTGCGCCCGGACCGGCCTGCCCCTGCGGATACCCCGAATTCCTCGCCAATGACGGTGTCGCGCGGCGCTTCGGCCTTGAGAATGCGGCGCATCGCTTCTTCGGCGGCGCGATCGGCAAGCGTCACCGGTGTCGCATCGTCCTTGCGCTCGGCTGCGAGACCGGCGCGAAAAAAAGGCCGTATCGCCTCACCCGCCGCGTCGGCGAGGCGATGGGCGAGTGTGAGGTCGGTGTCGAGGCTCATTGCTTGCGTTTGCCCGCCCAATGATCTGACGGTCAAGTTCGCATTGTCAAAAGATCCAAGCTTTTTTCGCGCATTATACAATGTGTTCATAACAGGCGGCGTATCACCCAACGCATAATCGATACCGGCAACCTCGACGCGGCCGGATGCAGCGGCTATCTCCAGCTTTAACGAGACGCCGCAGGGCAATTGCCGGGAGCACAGGAATGGCCGAGAGTACTGGAAAGAAAGGCGCATTAAGGTTATGGTTGGGCGCGGCGGTTGATTGTTGGTTGCTCGCAGCCGAGGCATCGCTGGTGGTGCCGCTACGGTTGGTCCGGATAGCGCAGGGCGGCAAACGCGGCAAAGCCGAGGCGCAGCTGATGATCGGTGAGAAGTTGGAGGCGCATCGCTTGTTGATCGGCGAATTGTCTCGCGGGCAGCTGGGCACCAGTCCCCCCGAAATCGCGGGCGGCATGGCGACACATTATCTGGGGCGCGTAAGGGCCAACCGCCAGCGTCTTATGGGCCAAGCAGGGAAGTAGCCCACCTGAATTGCCAACCCAGTGTTAATAAAGCTTTAATTTATGTGACCGGCGACCTTGTCGACGTGTCAGGCCCCCGCGCGGAACTTTCCAGCGCGTCATTCATTATCTTTGCAGCCAGGCAGAGCGCTTTTTGCAACGCTCCTGGGTCCTTACCACTGTGGAGATTATCCATGAACAAGTTTGTCCTCGCTTCACTTGGCGCTGCGGCGGTGCTCGGCGGCTGCACCACCAGTGGCTACGGAAATCGTAGTGGCTATGATGACTGGGGTTATTATGACCGCGGCTATTACAGCCAGAACGGCAGCTATGATTACGACCGGCCAGATCCGCGCTACAACGGCTATTATGCCGATAATTACTACCGCACCGACCGGCGTTATCGCGAACGTGAACTCAGTGACAATGATCGCATTTATCGCGGCCGTGACGGGCGGTATTATTGCCGCAGGTCTGATGGCACCACCGGCCTGATCGTTGGCGGCATTGCAGGCGGCTTAGCCGGCAACATCATTGCCCCGGGCGACTCCAAGACGCTGGGCACTGTCCTGGGTGCGATCGGCGGCGCAGCGATTGGTGCGGCAGTGGATAGCGGTGGCCGGTCCAGGTGCCGCTAGTCTCGCACGTGTAGCGAAAAATTCCCAAATCCGGCTCGTCCATTCTTGGACGAGCCGGTGACTGTTTTGCATTGGTGCGGCGCGGAAGCCAGCGGTCAATAGTAGAGGGGTCTTTCCCTTTGCGGGCAAACACCCCTATGGCGCCGCCATGACCAAATGCTTCAGCCAAGCGGCCTGCCGCATCAGCAGCCTCGCAGCCGTTATGGCGGCTTTTGTTCCCTTCGCAGCGCTGGCGGAGGAGCCTGCGCGGCAATCCGACATCGTCGTCACCGGGCGCGGCCTTGAGGCTACCCCGGCCACGCCCGCTTACGGCGTGCAGGAGATCACCCGCGACCGGCTCACCACCTCTGTTTCGGGCCGCATCGAGGATGTGCTCTCCTCGGCCGCCGGCTTCCAGCAGTTCCGCCGCTCCGACAGCCGCTCGTCGAATCCGTCCGCCCAGGGCGTCACCCTACGGGCGCTCAGCGGCAACGCCACCAGCCGGACGCTGGTGCTGCTCGACGGGGTGCCGATGGCCGACCCGCTGTTCGGCTATATCCCGCTATCGGCCATCGCGCCGGAGCGGCTGGCATCGGTGCGCATCATGCGCGGCGGCGGCTCGGGCGCGTTCGGTGCGGGCGCGGTTGCCGGCACCATCGAGCTGACCAGTGCCGATGCCGATACCCTCGGGCTGATTTCCGGCTCCGCATTGGCCGACGACCGGGGCGAGACCGAACTTTCCGCCACGCTCGCGCCAAAGCTGGGTCAGGGCTTCGCTGTCCTCTCCGGCCGCTGGGACCGGGGCCAGGGCTTTTTCACCGCGCCAAAAGCGCAGCGCGTCCCCGCCAGCGTCAGGGCGCGCTACGACAGCTGGTCGGCGAGCGCTCGGGCGGTGGTGCCGGTTGGCAGCGACCTCGAGCTGCAGGCACGCGGCCTCGCCTTCGCCGACAACCGCACGCTGCGCTTCGCCGGGGCGAACACCGGCTCCGAGGGGCAGGACGCCAGTCTGCGGCTGGTCGGCCGAGGTCGGTGGCAAGTGGATGCGCTCGCCTATCTGCAGAAGCGTGACTTCTCCAATATCGTCATCAGCTCGACCAGCTTCCGCAAAACGCTCGATCAGCGCCGCACGCCCTCGACCGGCTTTGGCGGCAAGCTGGAAGTGCGGCCGCCGCTGGGCCCAATGCTGGGAGGGACGCATGTCTTGCGGCTGGGGGCCGATTTGCGGATCGCCGACGGCCATCTCGAGGAGGAAGGCTACAATGCGGGCTCGGGTGCACTTACCTTTCGGCGCCGGGCTGGCGGGCGCAACAGCGATGTCGGCGTGTTTCTCGAAGACGACTGGACGCTGGGCTCGCTGGTGCTGACCGCCGGTTTCCGCGCCGATCGCTGGACTGTGCGCGACGGCTTCTTCCGCCAGGAGAACGCCGCCGGCGTCGTTACGGCCGACAACCACTTCGCCGATCGCTCGGGCTGGGACACCAGTTTGCGCGGCGGCGCGGTGTGGAACGCGGGCGGCGGTCTGTCGCTGCGCGCGGCTGCCTACAGCGGACTGCGCTTGCCGACTCTTAACGAGCTCTACCGGCCCTTCGTCGTCTTCCCGGTCACGACCCGCGCCAATGCGGCGCTGACCAATGAGAAATTGTTCGGTTTCGAAGGCGGGATCGATTTCGCGCCATCGGACGCCGTCAAACTCTCGCTGACCGCCTTCGACAACAAAGTAAAAAATGCGGTCGCCAATGTTACCATCGGCGCCAATCTGCGCGAGCGGCGCAATGTCGATGCAGTGCATGCGCGCGGGCTGGAACTGGCGACGGCGCTGCGCTTTGGCGCGGTGAGCTTAAACGGCTCGCTGGCGCTGACCGACGCCGAGGTAGAGGCCAGCGGCATCTCGGCCGCGCTGGACGGCAAGCGGCCGGCGCAAACCCCAAAGCTCGCCGCCAGCGGCACGCTGTCCTGGCGTCCCAAGGGCGGCTGGCTGCTCGCCGCCACCCTGCGCCACGTCGGCGCGCAGTTCGAGGACGATCTGGAAACCGGCATCCTGCCCGCCGCGACGACGCTCGATGCTTATGCCGAAGTGCCGGTGACAGGCCGGTTCAGTCTCGTGCTGCGGGGCGAGAACCTGACGGACACGGATGTGATCACCCGCAATCAGAACGGCTCGATCGACCTCGGCGCCCCGCGCACGGTTTGGGCAGGGGTGAAGCTGCGGTTCGGGCGGTAAGATTGCGTCGCTGGAGGTAACTTCGTAGAGGCCAGGCCGATGCCCAGCCTCACCGTCAATTCGCGACCGCTCGAATTCCGCATGGACCCGCAGACGCCGCTGCTCTGGGCGCTGCGCGATGCGGCCAATCTCACCGGCACCAAATACGGCTGCGGGGTCGGCGACTGCGGCGCCTGCATGGTACTGGTCGATGGCGAGGCGATGCGTTCGTGCCTGATTTCGCTGGCCGAGGCCGAGGGGCGCGAGGTCACCACGATCGAGGCGCTGTCGCAGGACCGCTCACACCCGGTGCAGCAGGCACTCGTCGCCGAGCAGGCGATCCAGTGCGGCTTCTGCACGCCGGGCATCGCCATCAGCGCCGCAGCGCTGCTTGCCCGCAATACCGATCCCAGCGAGGCCGAGATCAAGGCGGCAATCCCCAACCTGTGCCGCTGCGGCGTCTATCCGCGTCTCGTCCGCGCGGTCCAGCGCGCCGGGCGGGTGATGCGCCGGCTCGAGACGATCAGCGCCGCCCCCGCCCCCGGCATCTCGCCCGAAGATGCCGCCCGGGCGGTCCCGGCCATGAAGGGGCCCGACAGCTAGAGCGGCAATTGGGAAATGTGAATTACCTCTTCCCCTTAACCCGTCTTTCCTGAGCTTGTCGAAGGGCTGCTTTTCCTTCAGGCCGTTGCTCACGAAGCTCGAAGAAAAGGACAGTGCTTCGACAAGCTCAGCACAGACGGAATTTGGGTCAGATAATCGGGACGATGCTCTAGCCGTCAGAACTTCAGCCGCGCGGTGAAGCGGGCGTTGATCGGCGCGCCCGGGGTAATGTTGTTATTGTTGTGTGCGTCGGAGAAATAGGTGGCGTTAGTCAGGTTCTCGACATTGGCCTGGAATTGCAGCCTTTCCGACGCCGTGAAGAACAGCGCCGCATCGACCCGAGTGAAGCCCGGCAGACGCGTCGGTAGGGCGGTGAGCGAGGTGCGGATCGCGGCCAGCTGGCTCGACTGGTGGACCACGCCGATACCGGCGCCGAACTGGCGGATGAAGTCGTACCGATTCCACAGCGCAAACTGGTGCTCTGGCACCTGCGGCAGGCGGACAAGTTCGGTGCCGACCACCTTGGCATCCTGATAGGAGTAGCCGCCACTGATCTGCCAGTCGGGGGTGATCCGCCCGGTAACAGCAAATTCAACGCCCCTGGTCCGGGTTTTGCCGACCACGATCTCCTTGGTGATGTCGTTGGGATTGCGCGTTGTCGCATTCGAACGATCGAGTTGGAACAGCGCCAGGGTGACATTGAGATCGGGCCGGATATCCCATTTGGCGCCGACTTCGTAATTGGTGAATTCTTCTGGCGCGAGATTCTCCTGGGTGGTCGTCAGCGTCAGGAACTGATCGCCGGCACGCGGCAGGAAGGATTTGCTGTAGCTCGCGTAGATCGAGACATTCTCCTGCGGCTTGAAGATCAGCCCGAAACGGGGACTGAGCTTTTCGTCGGTGCGGGCGAAGCCTCGCGGCACCGCCGGGATGCGGTCGGTGCCGTTGATTTTGAAGCGGTCGAAACGCAGGCCGACAACCACATCGAGATGCGCACCGATACTGATCTGGTCCTGCGCATAAGCAGAAAACACCTGCACATCCGAGCTGGTGTTGCGGTTCAGTGCTGGGAAGCTGACGGTCGGATAGACGATGTTGGCGAGGTTGAGCGTGGCGCTCGACAGCACGCCGCCCAGCCGCTGGTTGACCGAATGCTGATCGCCGTATTCAAGCCCCAGCAGGATCTTGTTGGCGATGGCACCAAGCTTGAGATCCCACACCAGATTGCTCTGGGCGATGAAATTGCGCCGCTTGGTCGGATCGGTGTAGGCGGCCAGCGCGACCGTTCCAGCCACTGCGCTCGCCGCGCCGTTGGCGTAAACATTGGTGTAGTACTTGTCGTAATCGCCATAGAGCACGGACGATGTCCAGCTGAGGTTGTCGGTAAGCTGCCCGTCGAGCCGCGCCTTGACGATATGGGCCTCAAGGCCGGTGCGGTTGACCCCGGGAACGCCGAAGAAGGTGTCGCGGTGGCCGGGCAGCGGGCCCGGCTGGCACGGCGCTGTGCAGGCGAGCGAGGGAATACCGCGATCGGTCACCCGGTCGTCGTGGACATATTCATAGGACAGACCGGCCTTCCAGCCGCCGCCAAAATCGGCCGCGACATGCGGATTAGCAGCGTAGCGTTCGCCGTCGTTGAAATCGCGGTGGTTATCGATGCGCTCATAGGCGGCATTGATCCGGAACGCGGCATTGCCGCCCACCGGCGCGTTGACATCCGCGGCAATATCCCAGGCGCCGAAAGTGCTGACCCCGGCGTTGGCGGCGGCATGGAAGCGATCGGCCGTCGGCGCTTTCAGCACCCGGTTGACGATACCGCCGCCGCCGCCCCGCCCGAAAATCAGCGCATAGGGGCCCTTCAAAATCTCGACCCGCTCGATGTTGTAGAGCCCGCGGAAATACTGGACATCGTCGCGCACGCCGTCGAGGAAGAAATCGGCGGTGGTGTTCTGCCCGCGCATGGTGATCTGGTCGCGATTGCCCTCGCCCTGGCCCACCGTCGTGCCCGGGACGTAGCGCAGCACGTCGGCGAGGCTGTGGAGCGCCTGATCGTCCAGCCGTTCGCGGGTGACCACCTGCACCGTCTGCGGCACGTCGAGCAGCGGCGTGTCGGTCTTGAGCGCGGTAACCGAATCCAGCGCGAGATAGCCCTCGTGGGCGCCGGTGACGACGATCTCGGGTCCGGCGTTGGCTTCCCTGGCGAAAGCGCTGCCGGAAGTCGCCACCAGAGCGCTGCCAACCAGCAGCACCGCTTCGATGCGGTTGGAAACGGTTTTCACTGGACCCCCTTGTTGCGAATGATTTGCAATATCGTGAATGCTGCTAATGCGAATCGCTCGCATTGACAAGGATCAATTTGCGGGGTTGTGTCCGCGGGGCTAGACGCCCGGTGCAACCATGATTTTCACGGAGCATCCCGCATGAAAGCGACGATCTGGCACAACCCGGCCTGCGGCACCTCTCGCAAAACCCTGGCGATCCTCCAGGAAACGCCAGGCGTCGCTGTGACCGTGATCGAATATCTCAAGCAGCCGCCGACCGCGCAAAAGCTGGCCCAGATCTACCGCGATGCCGGGATCACCCCGCAGCAGGGGCTCCGGCTGCGCGGCACCGATGCCGAGGCGCGCGGCCTGCCCGATGCCGATGCCGCCACGGTTCTGGCCGCCATGGCCGCCGATTCCCGGCTGCTGGAACGGCCGCTGGTCGAGACCGAAAAGGGCGCGCGGTTGTGCCGGCCGCAGGAGAAAGTACGGGAAATTCTTTAGCCAACGCAGGAACACAACCCGCGCTTGAGGCTTGCAAAAGATTAACAAATTTGCAAACGCCTGCAATCGCTCCCTTCGTTCCTTTACCCGAGGCTTTCTCCCAGCATGACCACTTCACAGCTCGCCCGCGAGGCGCTGCCTCAGAAGATGAAGCGCCAGATCAAGCAGGCGCTCGGTCCGTGGGGCGTGTTCTTCGAAGGGTTCCTGCGCCACCCGGTCATGGTCGGCTCGATCATTCCGTCCTCGCGCTTTACCATCGACAAGATGCTGGCCCCGGTGAAATGGGACGAGTGCGTGCTGTTCGTTGAATATGGACCCGGCGTCGGCACCTTCTGCCGACCGGTACTCGACCGACTGCGGCGCGATGGCGAGTTGATCGTGATCGACACCAATCCGCTCTATATCGACTATCTGCGCGCCACCATTCGCGACAGCCGCTTCACTGCGGTGCTGGGTTCGGCCGACGATGTCGAAGAGATTGTCCGCGCGCATGGCCATGATCATGCCGACTACGTGCTGTCCGGCCTCCCCTTCTCGACCCTGCCTGAAGGAGTTGGCCCGGCAATCGCGGCGGCGACGCATCGTGTGCTGCGCCCGGGCGGGGCGTTTCTCATCTACCAGTTCTCGGCCTGCGCGCGCAATTTCATCGCCCGGCATTTCTCGGCCATCGACCAGGGCTTCGAATGGCGCAACGTGCTGCCGTGCCGGCTCTATTGGGGCTGGAAGGACGAGGCGGCTGGCAGCTGAGCCTCGGGAAATGCGCCGCTAATCGAAGGTAGCGCCCAGCGATTCGGCGGAAGGCCCCGCCAGCTGACGATGGATCGCCGCCAATATCGCCGTTATCACCAGGCTGGCCGCCGCCCCGAACAGCCCGGACACCAGTGCGGTGACCACCAGCGACAGGGTCCCTTCCCCCACCGCCAGCGTTGTTATCAGCATGATTCCGCCCCCGAACACCGTCGCGACCACCAGATAGATCAGCGCCAGCAGCAGGTAAAACAGGAACAGCCGCAAACTGTTGCCACGGGTCAGCCGCCACGAGCGCGTCAGCGCCGCAAAGGGATTGAGCACTTTTTCGATTACGATCACCGGCATGGTAAGCGACAGCTTGACCATGATGTAAACCATAACACCGGCAAGCAGCAGGATGAGCACGAACGTCAGCATCCCGATCCCGGTTGCTACGCCCACTACCCCGGCCAAGACTGCATAGACCAGCGCGCCAAGCAGATAGCCGGCAAACACGATCAGGATGGTCGCGGCGAGCGTCGGAAAGGCCCTGACCGCGATCCCCATCGCCTGACCGACCGTGGGCCGCGACCGGTCTGTCAGCAGGGCCAGCATCGCCATGTGACCGACCGACTGCAGCAGCAGGGAAATCAGGCCGAAGCTCATCACCTTGCCGACATTGCCTTCCATCAATTGGCGAACGGCGGCGGAATTGCCAAGATTGGCCATCAGGTTGTTTTGGTAATCGGTCAGGAACAGCGCCGAGGCGATGCCCGGCAGCAGGAAGAACACGCCGGCAACCGCGATCAGCACCTCGCGATTCGCCTGGACCAGGGCCGTGGCATCGCGCCAGGCGCGGCTGCTGTCGAAATTCATGACGACGTTCCTTCACCTCAGTGTTGGCGCTTGATAAGCGCAGCGAATGCCGCCACGCAACTTTCATGGTGAGCGAGCTTCCCGGCGGCATCGAATTGCGCTGCGAGCGCGCACTCGTGCCCTATCGCCAGGCGCTGGCAGCGATGGACCAGCGCAACGCCGCGATTGCCGCCGGCACCGCGCCCGAACTGGTCTGGCTGCTCGAACATCCCGCGGTCTATACCGGCGGCACCAGCGCTGCCGCCGCCGAGCTGCTTGACCCGCGCTTCGAAGTGGTCGCGGCCGGGCGCGGCGGGCGCTACACCTATCACGGCCCGGGCCAGCGGGTATGCTATGTGCTGCTCGACCTCAAGACCCGGGCGCGCGATGTGCGCGGCTATGTCCACGCGCTGGAAGGGTGGATGATCGCGGTGCTCGCCGATCTCGGCGTCGAAAGCTTCAGGCGCGAGGGGCGGATCGGCATCTGGACGATGGATATCGACGGGCGTGAGGCGAAGATCGGCGCGATCGGCGTGCGCATCCGCCGCTGGGTGACGATGCACGGCTTTGCCGTCAATCTGTCGCCCGACCTCTCGCATTTTTCCGGCATCGTGCCCTGTGGTATCGGCGAATACGGCGTCACCAGCCTCAAACGGCTGGGAGTGCCGGTTGATTCCGCCACCTGGGATCGCCTATTGCTCGCCCGGGCCGGCGAATTCCTCGCCGCGCTGGATCGGCCCTGCGGCGTGGAGAATGTCTGTGAAACGTGAGCTGCGCCATATCGCCTTCATGCTGGTCATGCCGCTGGCGCTTGCCGGTTGCGGCGGTTCGGACAACAGCGCGGGGGGAACCGCCGCTGGCGAAGTGCTGCCCGGCTCGGTGAGCGACGCGATGCTGCCGCTTGATACAGTCAAGTCCCAACCCCCGCCGGCGCCGATGGTTGAGGCGAGCGGAGCGGCGCGGGAACGCAAGCCGGAGGCGCCCGGCGCTGCCGAGCCGTCCGTAGCGGCGTCCGAGCCGGCGACGGACGCCCCGGACGTCCCGGCCGAGGCGGCATCAGGCAGCGCACCGCCAGCCGCGGAGTAAGTACGGAGCGAGTGAGGCCGGGTTTAGGCTTGACGAAATGGCCATGATTTTACTATCATGGCCATGAGGAAACTGCCCGATGGCCAGCTACAGCGTCGCCCGCACCAAAGACAACCTTTCCGCGCTAATCGACCGAGCGCTGGCGGGCGAGGAGGTCGTGATCACGCGCCGGGGCAAGGCGACCGCCCGGATCGTTCCAGATCAGGCCGCCAAACCGAAAAAGGATGTGCGCGCGGCGACCGAGCGGTTGCGCGAGCGGTTAAATGGCCTGCCGCCTCTCCCAATCCCATCGGGCAATTTTCGTGAGTGGCTTTACGAGGACGAAGCCGGCGGCGGCTACGGGGACAAGGTAGCGGGTGAGTTTAGAGCGGCTTAGGTTCGCTTGATAGCGTTTCCATCCATTGTTCCACCCAGCCTCATTTCGGCAAACAATACCGAAAGTGTTCGCAATCTGTCGCTGAACCAAACCAATGAAAGCCTTTCCTGTTCGGGGGTACCCTCACCATAATGCCCTTTAGTTTTGTATGTATGGTCCATCACGCGCTTGAGTGCGTGGAAATCCGAACTCTTTTCCCAAGTTTCTTGGAGCCCGGCAACCACTGTCTCGCTAAACAGGAACCTTGCTTCACCCATTGAAATGAGAAAATCGCGTTCCGTCTCCTTCGTCGGATCATCTGCGCTTTGACAAATTTCCAAAAGGAAACGTTCCACCCGTTCGAAAACTTTGTAACGCCGGTCGAAAATGTCAGATCGAACGGATTGTTCCTGCAACGTTGTCTGGCGTTCCAGAATCCGAGTTTGGCGTAGGCCTACAGCGATAGCGCCGCCCACAGCCAAAAAACCCGTGGTAAGGGTTGCGAACGCCTCCCAGCTAAATGCGCTCCATTCGACGCTGGTGAAACCCATCACCGCGCCCCCAAATCCCCCATCCCCACCGTCCCGCTCGCCATCTCCATCATCCGGTCCAGGCTCTTCTTCGCCGCCAGCCGCAGCCCTTCCTCGATCTCGATCCTGGGCTGCAAATCGCGCAGCGCCACATACAGCTTCTCCAGCGTGTTCAGCGCCATGTACGGGCAGATGTTGCAGTTGCAGTTGCCGTCGGCGCCCGGCGCGCCGATGAACTGCTTGCCGGGCAGCGCTTTTTGCATCTGGTGGATGATGTGCGGCTCGGTCGCGACGATCAGGGTGTCGCCGGGGAAGGTCTTGGCGAAGGACAGGATGCCGCTGGTCGAGCCGACGTAATCGGCGTGATCGATGATCGCCGGCGGGCACTCCGGGTGCGCCGCGACCGGCGCGCCGGGGTGCCGGGCCTTCAGTTTCAGCAGCTCGGTCTCGCTGAACGCCTCATGGACGATGCACACCCCCGGCCACAGCAGCATCTCGCGGTCGAACTTGCGGGACAGATAGCCGCCGAGGTGGCGGTCGGGCCCGAAGATGATCTTCTGCTCGGCCGGGATCTGGGCGAGGATCGATTCGGCGCTGGAGGAGGTGACGATGATGTCGCTGAGCGCCTTCACCTCGGTCGAGCAGTTGATATAGGTCAGCGCGATATGATCGGGATGTGCCTCGCGGAAGGCCCTGAACTTGTCGGGCGGGCAGGAGTCTTCAAGGGAACACCCGGCATCCATGTCGGGCAGCACGACAATCTTTTCCGGGGACAGTATCTTGGCGGTGTCGGCCATGAACCGCACGCCGCAAAACGCGATCACCTCGGCGCTGGTCGCGGCGGCCTTGCGGCTGAGCTCCAGACTGTCGCCAACGAAATCGGCGAGGTCCTGGATTTCCGGCTTCTGGTAGTAATGCGCCAGAATGATCGCGTTGCGGTCCTTGCGCAGCCGGTCGATCTCAGCGCGGACATCGACGCCGGACAGGTTGGCGGTGAGGGCGGTCATGGTACTTCCTTATCTCCGTCGAAACGCGCGCAAGGACAGGTGTGTCATGCCGCGATTGTCCACAGTTCACTTTGAGGCTTGCCGTCCCGCCTGACCTTCCCCTTGCGTTCAAGGTCGATCAGATGCGCCTGCACCGACCGGCCCGCAGCCGGCCAGAGCTGCCGGTCGACGCTTTTGTACATGGTCGGCACCATCGCCTCGATCGAGCCGACGCCGTTCTCAAGCAGCCGCAGGATCTGGTTCTCGCGCTGGCGGCGGTGGCCGATCAGGCCGCGCACTAGCTGGCGGGGGTTCTCGACCGCCGGGCCATGCGCCGGATAATAGACCCGGTCCTCGCGGGTCTGGAGCAAGGCCAGGCTGGCCATATAGGCGGTCATGTCGCCATCGGGCGGCGAGACCACGGTGGTCGACCAGCCCATGACATGATCGCCGGTGAACAGCGCGCCGGATTGCGCCAGCGCGTAGCACAGATGGTTGGAAGTGTGGCCGGGCGTGGCGACGGCGGTGAGCGTCCAGCCGTCACCGGTCAACTGCTCGCCGTCCATCAGCACATGCTCCGGCGCGTATGTCGTATCGAAGGCGGCATCCGAACGGGGGCCATCGTCGGTCAGCGACAACGGCGCGCAGCCGATGATCGGCGCGCCGGTCGCCGCGGCGAGCGGCACGGCGGCCGGGGAGTGATCGCGGTGGGTGTGGGTGCAGACTATCGCGGTGACCCGCGCGCCGCCGATCCCGGCGATCAGCGCGGCGATATGGTCGGGCTCGTCCGGGCCGGGATCGATCACCGCGACTTCGCCGGCATTTCCGACGATGTAGCTCTGGGTGCCGGTAAAGGTGAAAGCCGAAGGATTGCCGGCGAGCACGCGGCGCACCAGCGGTTCGGTCTGTTCGGCAAGCGCGGTCGGCCATGGGCGGGACGGAAATTCCATGGGATAGGATATGGAGAGTGTGGGCGAGCGTGTCGAGACCTTCTCCCCTCCCGCTTGCGAGACGGGCCGGGCGTGGGCATTATCGCGGGCGAGCGGGAGGGGAAGTTGACGGATAGCCAATGAACTTGCGCGGTGAACTCATTCTTGTCCTTGACGCCGGCACAACCTCCACCCGTGCGATGGTGTTTGACTGCAACGGCGCCCTGCGCGCTTCGGCGCAGCGGGAACTCGCGCAGCATTATCCGCAAGCCGGCTGGGTCGAGCACGACGCCGAAGAAATCTGGCAATCGACGCTGACCTGCGCCCGCAAGGCAGTTAGCGACGCCGGCGGAGCGGACCGCATCGCCTGCCTCGGCATCACCAACCAGCGTGAAACCGTGATCGCCTGGGACAAAGCCAGCGGCGAGGCGCTCCACCGCGCGTTGGTCTGGCAGGACCGGCGCACCGCGGACGCCTGCGCCGCGCTGCGCCAGGCTGGCCACGAGCCGGCTGTGCAGGCAGCGACCGGGCTGCTGCTCGAGCCCTATTTCTCGGCGACCAAGATGCGCTGGCTGCTGGACAATGCGCCTGCCGTGCGGGACGCGGAACAGTCCGGCCAGCTGGCCCTGGGTACAGTGGAAAGCTGGCTGGTCGCGAAGCTTACCGGCGGTCTGCGCATCACCGATGCCGCCAATGCCAGCCGCACCAGCCTGCTGCCGCTCGCCGCTGCGGGCTTCGACCACGGACTGTGCGAATTGTTCGGCGTGCCGCACCCGGCTCTGGCGGAAGTGGTCGATAACGCCGGTGACTTTGGCATGACCCTGCCCGAATGGTTCGGGGCACCGATCCCGATCACTGGCCTTGTCGGCGACCAGCAATCGGCAACCATCGGTCAGGGCTGCCTGTCGCCCGGCGAATGCAAGGCGACCTTTGGCACCGGCGCTTTCGTGCTCGCCAACATGGGCGCCGCGATCCCGCAGTCGCGCCACCGGCTGCTCGGCACGGTGCTGGTGCAGCTGCACGGCAGGCGCCAGTTCGCCCTCGAAGGTTCGGTCTTCACCGCCGGAAGCCTGATCCAGTGGCTGCGCGATGCAGTCGGGCTCATCGCCAGCGCCGGCGAGAGCGAAGCGCTCGCCCGGTCGGTGCCGGACAGTGGCGGCGTGATCGTCGTGCCGGCGCTGTCCGGGCTTGGCGCGCCGCACTGGAAGCCGGAGGCTCGCGCGTCGATCAGCGGCCTGAGCTTTGCCAGCACCCGCGCCCATATCGTTCGTGCAGCGCTCGAAGCCATGGCCCTGCAGACCCACGACCTAGCCCGTGCTTTCGCCGGCGACGGTGCGCCCTGGACCTCGCTACGGATCGACGGCGGCATGAGCGCCAACGACTGGATCGCGCAGAATCTCGCCGATATGCTGGCGCTGGAGGTCGAACGGCCGGACTTCGTCGAGACGACGGCGCTGGGTGCGGCGATGCTGGCCGGGCTTGGCGCCGGGCTGTTCGCCTCGCTGGAGGAAGCCGCTGCGGCCATGCGCGGGCCGGTCAGCCGGTTCGTACCGGTGCTGGGCGCCGCGCAGCGGACAGCCCGGCTGGAGGCCTGGCACAAGGCGCTTGCCCGACTTTGACTTCTCGCTTGTGAGTTCAGCCTACCCGCTGCACGGCGTCCGTGCTGCCGATCCGTTCGTGCAGGCGCGCGACCGCGCTGGGAGCCAGGGTCTCACTGTCCCGCCAGCCACGCTCGAGCCGTTGCAGGCGTTCATAGAACCGCTCGGTCAAACAGATAAGTTCACGCCGCTCGGCATCGATCAGCCGCAGTTGATCACTGTCTGGTGCAAAGGAATCCGGTGACAAATTGCCATAGCGGCGCAGCTGGAATTCTGAGACTTCGCCCTTGAAATAAGCGCGATGGTTCAGCAGCCAGGCTAGCGCGTGCATCATCCGCGTGATTGTCCGCAACGATTCGCACGAAACTGCCACCCGCGCCAAATCACCGTGCGATATACCCTGATCACCGTGTTCCGGCATGGCGAAGGCTGCGCGCACCTCGTCCGACAGGACCAGCGCCTCGCGATAGAGACTCTCGACAATGCGGGGGTTGATGGTGAGCGCTTGCGCCATAGGCAATCCGATAGTCTGCCGATAACCAGCGCAGCAACTGTGCAATCGCCGAACCGGTGCACAAAACCAGGACTGTCCGAAACCGGGACGGTCCTCAGCTTGCCTGCATCCTCGTCAGGCCATGATGTCGGGAATTAAATAATCCTCGATCTGGGCGATCTGATCCTTCAGCCTGAGTTTGCGCTTCTTCAGCCGGGCAACCTGCAGCTGGTCGGTCACGACTGTGGACGATAAGGCATCAATCGCCGCATCGAGATCGCGGTGCTCTATCCTGAGCACCTCAAGACGCCTGCGCATATCATCTTCGTTCACGCCGCCATCCCTGAATTATATGCCGCAAGTCGTCGGTGTTTCGGCGAAGCGGGGCAGCTTACCGCAGCCACGGCGTCCTCCACCGAAATGCGCTGATTAGCCACTTCGCAAGATAGATGGTTTATGCTTTGATGACAATCGTGTCGGGCCCGAAAGCCGAGTCGGCTTGAAGGTTCGGCCTGTCAAAGGAGGACCACCGATGGAAACTTCGCACGTCAGCGCCTTACAGCTCAAGCATGCTGGCCTTGAACGCCGAATCGATGAAGAATTGAGCCGCCCTCTGCCTGACCCAGCGATGCTCCAGCAACTCAAGAAACGAAAGCTGCGGATCAAGGAGCTGATCACGCACATTTAAGTTCGTAGCGCCGGGACGCGCGTTCCCAAAGCATTTGCTTTGGGCTACGGAAAGCGGATGCCGACAACAGCCGCCCCATCAGCGTCCCGGACGATCCTTACGCAGCTCCACGATGTCATGGCATCGCGAAGTGCCGCGCAGGCCAAGCTCAACCGCGTGGTGGAAGTGATTGGCCGCGGCCTGAATAGCGAGGTCTGTTCAATCTACCTGCTGCGCGAAGGCATGCTCGAACTCTTCGCCACCCGCGGGCTTGAACAAGGCGCGGTGCACATGACGCGCATGGCGTTGGGTGAAGGCCTTGTCGGTATCATTGCTGGCAATGTCGAAACGCTCAACCTTGCCGAAGCCACGGCCCACCCGGATTTCTCGTATCGCCCGGAAACCGGCGAGGAAAAATATCATTCCTTTGCCGGGGTGCCGATTGTCCGGCGTGAGCGTGCGGCGGGCGTGCTTTGCGTCCAGCATATCGATTCCCGCCGCTACGAAGAGGTCGAGATCGAGACGCTGCAGACCGTGGCCATGGTCCTGTCGGAGCTGATCGAGAACGCCGGCCTGGTCGACGAGGACGACATCCACGGGCTCCCGGCGACGCTGAGCGGGCCGCAGCGGCTGACCGGGCTGCAATTGGTCAAGGGACTGGCCAGCGGCGCAGCCGTATTCCACCAGCCGCGGGTCACGATCGAGCATGTCATGGCCGAGGACACCGAGGCCGAGCGTCAGCGCGTCTTCCTGGCCTTCGACAAGATGCGCGAGCAGATCGACCGCATGGCGGGCCAGGCCGAATTCGGGGTCGGCGGTGAGCATGAGGAGGTGCTCGAGACCTACAAGATGTTCGCTTATGACGAAGGCTGGGCCAGGCGGATCAATGAGGCGATCGATTCTGGCCTTACCGCCGAAGCCGCGATCGAACGGGTGCAGCAGCGCACCCGCATGCGCATGCGTCAGATCGACGATCCGCTGCTCGCCGACCGGATGCACGACCTTGAGGATCTGTCCAACCGGCTGCTGCGGACAGTTTCGGGCCAACTCGGCACCGCCGCCTCGCAGGGGTTGCGCACGGACACCATCCTGATAGCCCGCAATCTCGGCCCGGCCGAATTGCTCGAATATGACAAGCGGCGGCTCAAGGGAGTGATCCTGGAAGAGGGCTCGCTGACCTCGCATGTCGTAATCGTCGCGCGGGCTATGGGCGTACCGGTGCTGGGCCGGGTGCGCGGCCTGCGCGGCGTATTGCGCGATGGCGACCCGCTGCTGCTCGACGCAACCCAGGGCACCGCCACCGTTCGTCCGGCGCCGGGGATGATCGCCGCGTTCGACGCGCGCTTCGCCAAGAGCCGCGAGCGTCAGGCCACCTTTGCCGCCATGCGCGACGTAGAACCCTTCACCCTCGACGGTACCCGCATCAAGGTGATGATCAATGCCGGGCTGCGCGACGATATGCCGAACCTCAGCCTGACCGGCGCTGATGGCATCGGTTTGTTCCGCACCGAGTTCCAGTTCCTGGTTGCGGCGACGCTGCCGTCGCGCGAACGCCAGACCCGACTTTACCGCGATGTGCTCGATGCCGCCGGCGACAAGCCAGTGGTGTTCCGCACCGTCGATATCGGCGGCGACAAGATGCTCCCTTACCTGCGCCACGACAATGGTAGCGGCGAGGAGAACCCGGCGATGGGATGGCGGGCCCTGCGGCTGGCGCTGGAACGCGGGGGGCTGCTCAAGGTCCAGGCGCGCGCGCTGCTCGAAGCGGCGGCCGGCCGAGCACTCAACGTCATGTTCCCGATGGTGTCGGAACCTTGGGAATTCGATGCTGCGAAAGCTGTGTTCGAAAGTCAGCGCCAGTTCCTCAAGACGCAGAAGAAGCAACTGCCCTCGCTGATCCGCTACGGCGCCATGCTGGAAGTGCCCTCGCTCGCCGAGCAGCTTGACGTGCTTGCCCCCAAGTTGTCGTTCCTGTCGATCGGCACAAACGATCTGACCCAGTTCCTGTTCGCCGCCGACCGCGCTAACCCTAAGCTTGCCGAACGTTACGACTGGATCAGCCCGTCGATCCTGCGCTTCCTGAAGCGCGTACTGACCTCGCTGGATGGCCACGCCATCGATATCGCGGTATGCGGCGAGATGGGTGGCCGCCAACTCGAGGCGCTGGCATTGATCGGACTTGGCATCCGCCGCCTTTCCATAACACCTGCTGCGGTCGGACCGATCAAGGAGCTGGTGTGCCGGATTAACCTGCGCGAAATTACCGAGGCGATGACCGGCTGGCTCGCTTCGCCGCCGCACGATATGCGCACCGAACTCATCAACTGGGCGCTCGCACGCAACATTCCAGTCGATTGATCCGCCAATTGTCACGTTTCGCCGTGATTTCCCCGCCCGCAAAGCACCGTCCGGCGCTAAATGGCGAAGTAAGAACATGTTAGCGTTGACTTTGGCGAACTGCACGCTTCTGTCCCGCGTGGGTTGCCAAAAAAAAGCGGATGGCGAGCAGGACTGATATGGCGGAACGGGACGAACAATTTTCCGAATTGCAGCTTGATCTCGCTGGCACGCGCCTGCGCCGGGCGCGGGAGGCGGCTGGAATGAGCCGCAGCGACATCGCCGCTATTACCAAGATTGCGGAACGTCATCTGGCGTCGATCGAGGCAGATAACTTTGGCGCGCTTGCCAGCCGGGCTTATGCCGTCGGCTTTTCGCGAAACTATGCCCGTGCTGTCGGTCTCGACGAACAGGCCATCGCTCAATCGGTGCGCAACGAGCTGGATGGGCTGGATGCTGCCGCGAACGGCCAACAGCCGTTGCCCTTCGAGCCAGGCGATCCGGCGCGCGTGCCAAGTTCGCGAACGGCGTGGGTGGCGGCGCTTGGCGCCTTCGCGGTGGTCGCGGCTTTCGGCGCCGTGTGGCGCAATTACTACGCGCCTGCTGTGTCCCTGCCCGATCTCGCAACCGTCCCGCCGATAGCGGCGGCCCCTGCCAAGCCGGTGCCGATTATACCTGCCGCGATGCAAGGGCCAGTCGTGTTTACCGCGCTCGACAAAGCTGTCTGGGTCAAGGTTTACGACGATGCCGGGCAACAGCTGATGCAGAAGGAAATGGTGCAGGGCGAAACCTATACGCTTCCTGAAACAGCCAGCGGACCGATGATCGCGACCGCCCGGCCGGATGCGCTGCAAGTCAGCGTCGGTGGGCGGGCGGTGCCGAAGCTGTCCGAAGGACGAGGGGCGCTGAAGGATGTTCCAATCAGCGCTGCGGCGCTACTGGCGCGGCCGGTGGCAGCCCCCCAGACCGACGCCTTGAGCCAGCCCGGCGCAGCTACGGTGGCACCGCCACAGCCACTGACGCGAAGCAATGGTCCGCAGCGCGATCCGGCGCCCGTGCGACTGGCAACCGAGGCGGTCACAGCCGGTTCGCCTGCGTCGCCTGCCATCCCGCCGGCGACATCCTCCGAACCGCGTGCAACTGCTCCGCAGGCACCGCAGTCTTCCACCGTTTCGCAGTAGGCGCGGCTCGACAGATGGGCGGCGCTGCGGCAATCAACGCGGCGGTTTCAAGCCTGTTTGGGTCGCGCAATTCTGGTAAGGTGGAGCGGAGTGGCGATGAAGTATGTGTTCGGTGGTCTACGCGGTGCGCTGACGAGGGCAGCGCCAGCCTTGGCGCTGGTTCTCGCCGGCATAGGCGTTCCTGCCTATGGTCAGGACAATTCTCCCGACGCCCGGGTGCGGCGAATGGAAGCGGAAATCCGGGCACTGCAGCGCAAGGTGTTCCCCGGTGCCGAAGGTAAACTCTTCGCCCCGGAAATCACCCCTCCCGCCGTCCCGAGCGCCAGTCCCGGCGGGCAAGCAGCCGCGTCCCCGGTGACAGATCTGATGGCGCGCCTGGATTCGGTCGAGGCCCAGCTCAGGCGGCTGACCGAGCAAGGGGAAGAGAACGCCAACAAGCTCGCTCTGCTGGAAGCGCGGGTGCCCCCTCCCAGCACGGTGCCAGCGGCTGCCGCTGCCATCGATCCCGCCCTCGCCCCGGCTGCCCCGCCCGGTGCGACCCCATCGGCAGCCAGCGCCAATCTTTCGGCGATGACGAGCGGCGCATCCGCGCCCAAACCTGCGCTGACGCCGGTCGCCACGGTCACCCCGCGCCCGGCCGCTGCGCCGCGTGCGGCGGCAGTGGCAGCGCCGGCCGTTAAACCCGCCACCAGTGCCGCGCCCTCGGCACAGCGGCTCGCGGCGGTGCGGACGATCGCCAAGCCGCAGTCGCTCGATCCGGGCGATGACGAATACAGCTATGGCTTCCGCCTGTGGGAGGCGAAATTCTTCCCTGAAGCCCAGCAGCAGCTCAAGCTGTCGATTGATCGCTACCCGAAGCTCGCCAAGATGAGCTTTGCCCGCAATCTGCTCGGCCGCGCCTATCTTGACGATGCCAAGCCGCGCGAGGCGGCGGTTTGGTTCCTGCAGAATTACCAGGCCAACAAGGCCGGCGAACGGGCCAGCGACAGCCTGCTCTATCTTGCCGAATCGATGCGCCAGCTCAAGGACACGAACCGCGCCTGCATTGCGCTGGGCGAATTCGCCGCAAACTATCCGCGCGAAGCGGCAGGGCGGCTGAAGGCGCAGTATGATCTCACCCGGGCCGGAGTGAAATGCAATTGATCGGTCGCCCGCCCCCGACCCGCAGCTGATCCTGCGTTTCGCCGGGGATTGCGCCGGGCTCTGGCCGGAGGGGCGGACAGCATCTTCGGCGAAACTGGGGCTGGCGGTTTCGGGCGGGCCGGACAGTCTGGCCCTGCTCCTGCTGGCCAATGCCGCGTTTGCCGGACGGGTGGAGGCGGCAACCGTCGATCACGGATTGCGTGCGGAAAATGCGGACGAGGCGGCTGTGGTGGCGCACATCTGCCGGGCGATGGGCGTCGAACACCGCGTCCTCAGGGTCGAAGTCGCGGCTGGCAATGTCCAGGCCGAGGCCCGCATCGCCCGCTATACCGCAATGGCCGGATGGCTGGAGGAGCGAAAGCTCACTGCCCTGACGACCGCGCATCACGCGGACGACCAGGCCGAAACCCTGCTACTGCGGCTTAACCGGGGAAGCGGCGTTGCCGGGCTGGCCGGCGTCAGGGCGCGAGGGATCGTGCCCGGCACGGTGATCCCCTTGCTCCGCCCGCTGCTTGGCTGGCGGCGCGGCGAACTGGCGGATATTGTCGCGGCGGCTGGCATCGCCCCCGCGCAGGACCCGAGCAACACCGACGACCGCTTCGACCGCGCCCGGCTGCGCAAGGAGCTTGCCCGGACGGGCTGGCTCGATATCCCCGCGCTTGCCGCCAGCGCCGCGCATCTCGCCGACGCCGATGCCGCGCTTGACTGGGCAGCCCGGCGCGAATGGGCAGAGACGGTAAGCGTTGAGGGCCTTGGCATCACCTACAGACCTCGCGCGCCCCGCGCGGTAGCGCTGCGGGTGGTCGCCCGGATTGTGCAGGAACTGGGCGGCGATATCCCGCGCGGCAGCGCCGTCGCGCGGCTGTTCGATGCGCTGCTGGCCGGCCGGCCGGGCTCGCTCGGCAGCCTGGTCGCACGGCCTACCCACGACGGCTGGCGCTTCATGCGGGCGCCGCAGCGGCGGGGTTAGGAGCTGACCAGTGAATCCCCCACGCCCACCGTCTTGCCGCGAGTGATGAACACCCGGTCGCCAAGATGTGTGGTCTCGAACACCTTCTTGGCAAAGGCTTCGGGCATGCCGATGCAGCCGTGGCTGGCGTAACCCCATTCGACCTTGGTGGCATGAAGTGTGATGCCGTCGTCGGTCAGCCGCTGCATATAGGGCATCGGCACATTGAATATACTGGAAGTGTGCTGCACCTTTTTCTGGGTGATCGGGAACACCCCGGTCGGGGTCGGCCGTTCCTGCGTGCCGAGCAGCACCGCCGCCGCGCCGATCTCATAGCCGCCACGGAACACCGAGATTACCCGCGCCTCGAGATCGACGGTAACGACGATCGGTCCGGCGGGTACATTTGTTTCGTCCCAATGCCATGCGCCATATTTGATCGGGCCGGAGATCGGCAGGATGCGCTTGATGACGAAGCGTTCGTCGGGTTTAGGCGCCGGAGCAGCGGTCTGCTCGGCGCTGGCTGCCACGGGTCTCGGCGGTCGCGGCGGGGGATTGGCAACCAGGAGTGCGATGCCGGCAATGACCGCCCCGAGCAAGGCGATGCCGAGGCCAATCGCGCCGTTGATTTTCATGGCCATTCCGCACGATCCATCATTGCACCCGGCCAATCTTGCCCAGATGCGCAAAACATACCAGCAATTCCTTACTGGATTGCTCGTGATTTGACCGACGGTCTGGCAACCGCCACCTAGGGCGAAAGCCGGAGCAAAGGGTTCAGACAGACGTGACCAAGCGATACGATGCCCTGATCATTGGCGGCGGCCACAACGGGCTGGTCTGCGCCTTCTATCTCGCCCGGGCGCGGCTGAAGGTGCGGGTGCTCGAGCGCCGGGCGGTGGTGGGCGGCGCGGCGGTGACCGAGGAATTCCACCCCGGCTTTCGCAATTCGACCGCGAGCTACACTGTCAGCCTGCTGCGGCCAAAGATCATCGCCGACATGGCGCTGCACCAGCGCGGCCTACGGATCGTCGAACGGCCGATCGCCAACTTCCTGCCGTTTGCCGACGGCTACCTCAAGCTCGGCGGCGGCATGGCGCGGACCCAGGCGGCACTGGCGCGGTTCTCGAAAAAGGACGCCGAGGCCTATCCCCGCTATGCGGCCGCGCTGGAGCAGGTGGCGCAAGTGCTGCGCGACCTTGCGCTGAAGATCCCGCCCAACGCCGGCGGCGGACCGGGGGCGCTATGGGCGCTGGCGCGGCAGGCATGGCCGCTGGCCCGGCTGGACCTGCCCGCCCAGCGCGAATTGCTCGGCATCTTCACCCTGTCCGCGCGCGAATTTCTCGATGGCTGGTTCGAGAGTGATGCGGTCAAATCCGCTTTCGCCTTCGATGCAGTGGTCGGCAATTTCGCCGGGGTCTCGACGCCCGGATCGGCTTATGTGCTGCTCCATCATGTCTTCGGCGAAGTCAACGGCAAGCCCGGTGCCTGGGGCCATGCGCTGGGCGGCATGGGCGCGATTACGCAGGCGATGGCGGCAGCCTGCGGCGACGCCGGCGCCGAGATCAGTCTGGAAGCGCCGGTCGCGCGGGTGCTGGTCGACGGCGGCAAAGCGGCGGGCGTGGTGCTGGAAAGCGGCGAGGAACTGACCGCATCAATCGTCGCCGCCAATGTCGGCCCGGCGCTGCTCTACCGCCAGCTGGTCGATGCCTCCGAACTAGGCGCCGATTTCCGACGCCGCATCGCTCAGTACAAGACCGGCTCGGGCACCTTCCGGATGAATGTCGCGCTCAGCGAATTGCCCGACTTCACCGTGCTGCCCGGCAAGCGCCGGGCCGAGCACCACGCCTCGGGCATCGTCATTGCGCCGGGGCTCGATTACATGGACCGCGCTTTCGACGATGCCCGCGCGCTGGGCTGGTCGCGCCAGCCGGTGGTCGAACTGTTGATCCCCACGACCGTCGATGACAGCCTCGCCCCGCCCGGCGCGCATGTCGCCAGCCTGTACTGCCAGCAGTTCGCCCCGGAATTGCCCGCCAATCCCGACGGCACCGCCCGCTCGTGGGATGATGCCCGCGAGGCGGCGGCGGATTGCATTGTCGATACCGTCACCGCACACGCGCCCAACTTCCGCGCCAGCATCATCGCCCGGCAGATCCACTCGCCGCTCGATCTCGAACGCAAATTCGGTCTGGTCGGCGGCGATATCTTCCACGGCCGGATGAGCCTCGACCAGCTGTGGTCGGCGCGGCCGGTGCTGGGCCACGGCGACTACCGCGCGCCGATAAAGGGTCTTTACATGTGCGGCGCGGGGACTCATCCCGGCGGCGGCGTGACCGGTGCGCCCGGGCATAATGCGGCGCAGGCGATCCTGGCGGACCGCTCGCTGCTGGGGCGCTGGCGGCAGCGGTAAATTCATGGCGGGGCTTCTCGGACCATCACGGACGTTTGCTCTGAGGGCTTAGCTGGAGAAGGTACTAACTCTCTTCCGCCGCCTCGATCCGTGCCAGCAGCGCCTCGACCTGCACCTGCGCGCCGGCCACCGCATTCAATTCCGCCACCACCCCGTCGAACGGTGCAGTGAGGGTGTGCTCCATCTTCATCGCCTCGAGCGTCAGCAGCTTCTGGCCCTTGACCACGGCCTGGCCCTTGCGGACTTCGACGGCGATGATCTTTCCGGGCATGGGGGAGAGGATGGTGCCGTCGCCCGCCGCGGCCGCGCCGCCGGCAACCCGCCACGGCGACAATTGCCAGACCATGCCGTTTTCGGCGATCAGCATTTCGCCGGATGGCTGTTCCACGCCAGCACCGTCCAGCACGAGTTCGACCGGTTTGCCGTCGAGCAGGAACGGCGCCGTCGTCCGTTGGCACGCATTGAGGCGGAAGCCGGATGCGATCGAAGCCAGCACCATGGTCATGGCCGCGTCGGTGAGTGCTGCCACCGAGGGCGCAGGCTCGGCGGCCATGGCATCGCCGTCGCGGCCGATCAGTCCGGTGTCGACCTCGCCTGCGGCATAGTCCGGATGGGCCAATGCGGCGATCAGGAACGCGGCATTGGTCCGCACCGGCCAGATTGCCGTGTCGTTCAGCATAGCCGAGAGAGTCTCGCGCGCTGCATCGCGGGTCTCGCCACGCGCAATCAGCTTGGCGATCATCGGGTCGTAGAACGGTGAGACTTCGCCGCCCTCGTGGACGCCGGTATCGATGCGGCCGCCGTCAGCCTCGCCGAGCTGGAATATATCGAGGGGGCCGACGGAGGGGAGGAAGCCCTTCGCCGGGTCCTCGGCATAAAGCCGCGCCTCCATCGCCCAGCCGTTGATGCTCAGCTCTTCCTGCTTCAGCGGTAATGCTTCCCCGCTCGCCACCCGCAGCTGCCATTCGACCAGATCGACCCCGGTGATCTCCTCGGTCACCGGGTGTTCCACCTGCAGGCGGGTGTTCATTTCCATGAACCATATCCGGTCCGCGCGCAGGCCCTCGCTGGCATCGGCGATGAACTCGATCGTTCCCGCGCCGACATAGTCGACCGCTTTTGCTGCACGGATTGCTGCGCAGCATAATTCCTCGCGGGTTGCAGCATCCATGCCGGGTGCGGGCGCTTCCTCGATCACTTTCTGGTGCCGTCTCTGCAGCGAACAGTCGCGCTCGAACAGGTGGACGACGTTGCCGTGGGTGTCGCCGAACACCTGCACTTCGATATGGCGCGGGCGCTGGATGTATTTCTCGATCAGGACATGCGCATTGCCGAACGAGGCGGTGGCTTCGCGCTGGCACGAGGCGAGGCTATCTGCGAAATCGGCTGGAGCCTCCACCAGCCGCATGCCCTTGCCGCCGCCGCCGGCGACCGCCTTGATCAGCACCGGATAGCCGATCTTGCCGGCCTCATCGGCGAGCACGCCGGGCGACTGGTTCTCGCCGAGATAGCCCGGAGTGACCGGCACCCCCGCCGCCGCCATCAGAGTCTTGGCCGCATCCTTGAGGCCCATCGCGGTGATGCTGGCGGGTGACGGGCCAACCCAGATCAGCCCGGCGTCGATCACGCTTTGCGCAAACTCCGCGTTCTCCGAGAGAAAGCCGTAGCCGGGATGGATCGCTTCGGCGCCGGTCTGCTTGGCGGCGGCGATGATCTTCTCGCCGACGAGATAGCTTTCCCGCGCCGGGCTTGGGCCGATGTGCACCGCCTCGTCGGCGGAGCGCACATGCAGCGCCTGCGCATCGGCATCGGAATAGACCGCGACGGTGCGAATACCCATTTGGCGCGCGGTGCGGATGATCCGGCAGGCAATCTCGCCCCGGTTGGCGATGAGCAGGGATGTGATCATGTTCGTTGCCTTAATATTTTTCGCCATACTTTTCTCGCCGCTCTTCCCTCGCCTTGTTCTTACGATTGAGCGCTTCGTGGATCGGCTTTTCTCGCTCTCGGGGACTTATCCCGCGCACTGTCATAAATTCTTGTAGTGCCATTCCGGCGGCGTAAACCTCATTCGCAATTTCATTTAGTTCAGCGGCATCAATAGGCGTAAAGTCGACTTGAAGGCTGCCCCTTGCACGTTCGCGCATGCTGAAGATTTGGCCAGTTTCTGGATGTCTTGCGAATGCATTGTGGGCTACGGCATTTCGTCGAGCAGTCGCTTCCTTGATGCGGTCCAGTACGTCGTCGAGCTCATCAACTTCGCTCGCATGAGGTGCATTGAGTTCAATCAACGCGCGGATAATGTCGTCTTTCATGGGCGTGGACATGTGAGCGCCCAAGGCAATCGTCTCCGCTAAATCAATGCCCAAGTATGAGCCGATAAAATCCCTTAAAACGTGATCGGTCTGGGACGCAGACGCGATGACAAGTCCAATTGCAGCCAAATAGTCGGCAGGGAGATTGTTCGGGTCGAAGTCATAGATGACAAAATCGGTGCTCACATCCTGAACACCCCAAACGCCGGCCGATCCGGAATCGGCGCTTCCAGGCTCGCCGCCAGCGCCAGGCCCAGAACATCCCGCGTCTGCGCCGGGTCGATCACCCCGTCGTCCCACAGCCGCGCGGTGGCGTAATAGGGATTGCCCTCGTGCTCGTATTTCTCACGGATCGGCGCCTTGAACGCCTCCGCTTCGCGCTCATCCCACTTGTCGGCGTCCCTATGCACCGTCGCCAGGACAGACGCCGCCTGCTCGCCGCCCATCACCGAAATCCGCGCGTTGGGCCAGGTGAACAGGAAGCGCGGGTCGTAGGCGCGGCCGCACATGCCGTAATTGCCCGCACCGAACGAGCCGCCGATCACCACGGTGAGCTTGGGCACGGTTGCTGTGGCGACTGCCGTCACCAGCTTGGCGCCGTGCTTGGCGATGCCCTCCGCCTCATACTTCCCGCCGACCATGAAGCCCGAAATGTTCTGCAGGAACAGCAGCGGAATCTTGCGCTGGCAGGCGAGTTCGATGAAATGCGCGCCCTTGACCGCGCTTTCGGAGAACAGCACGCCGTTGTTGGCCAGGATCGCCACCGGCATGCCCCAGATATGGGCGAACCCGCAGACCAGCGTGCTGCCGTATAGCGCCTTGAATTCGTGGAATTCGCTGCCATCGACCAGCCGGGCGATAACTTCGCGGACATCGTAGGGCGCGCGGACGTCGTCCGGGACGATCGAATACAACTCTTCGGCGTCATACTTCGGCGCGCGCGGTTCCTTGAGCGGAAGCCCGTGCGCGTGGATGGGGCCAAGGTGACTTACGATATCGCGCACGATCGTCAGCGCGTGCTCGTCGTTTTCGGCCAGGTGATCGGCCACGCCCGATTTGCGCGTGTGCA
>JANLQW010000093.1:0-9557 GCA_031368085.1 Novosphingobium sp.
GGTGTAGATATTCGCCGGGATCGGCTCGATGCAAGCCGAGGTGCCGCCGCAGATGATCGAGATCGACGCAGTCGGCGCGATCGCCATCTTGCAGCTGAAGCGCTGCATCACGCCCATGTCGGCAGCATCGGGGCAAGCCCCGCGTTCCTGCGCGAGCACCAGGCTCGCCTCATCGGCCTTGGCCGAGATGTGGCGAAACATCTTGAAGTTGAGCGCCTTGGCCATGGCGCTTTCGAAACCGATGCCCCGCATTTGCAGGAAGGAGTGGAAGCCCATTACTCCCATGCCGACCGAACGCTCACGCGAGGCGGAATATTTCGCGCGCGCCATCTCATCGGGGGCGCGGTCGATATAGTCCTGCAGGACATTGTCGAGGAAGCGCATGACATCCTCGATGAAAGTGCGGTTCTCGTGCCATTCCTCCCAGGTCTCAAGATTGAGCGAGGAGAGGCAGCACACTGCCGTGCGGTCGTTGCCGAGATGATCGCGCCCGGTTGGCAGGGTGATTTCCGAGCACAGGTTCGAGGTCGAGACCTTGAGGCCGAGCTCGCGGTGATGCGCCGGCATCATCCGGTTCACCGTGTCGGAGAAAACAATGTAGGGCTCGCCCGTCGCCAGCCGGGTCTCGACCAGCTTCTGGAACAGCGAGCGGGCATCGACGGTAGCGCGGATCGAGCCGTCCTTGGGGCTGCGCAGGTGGAACTCGGCACCGTTGCGCACCGCTTCCATGAATGCGTCGGTCAGCAGCACGCCGTGGTGGAGGTTGAGCGCCTTGCGGTTGAAATCGCCCGATGGTTTGCGGATTTCGAGGAATTCCTCGATTTCGGGATGGGCAACGTCGAGATAGCAGGCCGCCGAGCCGCGCCGCAGCGAGCCCTGGCTAATCGCGAGAGTCAGGCTGTCCATCACCCGCACGAAGGGGATGATGCCGCTGGTCTTGCCGTTGAGCCCGACCGGTTCGCCGATACCGCGGACATTGCCCCAATAGGTGCCGATGCCGCCGCCGCGCGAGGCAAGCCAGACGTTCTCGTTCCAGGTGTTGACGATGCCTTCGAGGCTGTCATCCACCGAATTGAGATAGCAGCTGATCGGTAATCCGCGTCCGGTGCCACCGTTCGAAAGCACCGGCGTTGCCGGCATGAACCACAGCTTTGAGATGTAATCGTAGAGCCGCTGGGCGTGATCCTGATCGTCGGCATAGGCGTCGGCGACGCGGGCGAACAAGTCCTGATAGGTTTCGCCGGGCAGCAGATAGCGGTCGTCGAGAGTATCCTTGCCAAATTCGGTGAGCAGCGAATCTCGCGCCGGATCGGTGGCGATGGTGAAGCGCCGCGCCATGATCGTTTTAGAATCGCCAGGACCACCTGCCGTGATGCCGACAGCATTGGCCAGGGCCTGCGCGCCGAGTTCGCCAATCAGTTCGGCGGTTGCCGCGTCGGTTTTTTGCATCATCGCCACTGCCGGGTATCCGCCCGCCTCCCGTTCATCCGCAACTGTTCTCGATCCGCCATCAGTCAAAGCTCCCCGCAGTTCAAAAAGGCCTGTATCTTCGCCTGCCAATCCGGGCTCGCTTCCGCTTCTTAAATCCACACCCATGCCTCTCAAATTTGTAAAATGCCACGAAACGCCTTGGCGGTGTTCCGTATTCGTTCGACTCGAAAGGCCAGCTGGCGATCCTAGCAGAACACCGGTCAAACGGTGATATGCTTATCCCCAATTTGTTCCGAAGACTGGTGATGCTCGTCAAAGCGCCAAACTGGATTTTATCTAGGCCTAGCGCTCGAATAAACAACGAACCACTATCGATAGTGGGCCATCGGCTCACAGACGCAATAGGGTGTAAAATCGATTTACCAGTCGCGGCGTCCCGATCCCCTCAGCCATCCTTGTTGCGGCGCAGCGACGCGCGGGATTTCCGCCGCTGGCGCAGGGCGCAAGAGTAAAACTGAATCTGTGAAAAACTATTTCCCGACCCAGGTTTGCTTGCTCGCGATGCCGGACGAGGCGGTGAACGATTGCCATCCGCGCCAATTACGGCAAACAGTGGCGATCATTTCGGTCAACAGGGAAGGCAATGCCATGCTCAACATCATCGGTGCAATCGTCAGCGGGTTGATTGTCGGCGCGTTGGCGCGGTTCTTCTATCCGGGCGAGGTCGAGATGAGCTGGCTCATGACCATCGTGCTCGGCGTCGCCGGTTCGCTGCTTGCCGGGCTGGTGACCGCCTCGCGCAGTACGGGCGGGGTTCGCGAAGGCGTCAGCCGCGCCGGCTGCTTTGCTTCGTTGCTCGGAGCAATGCTGCTGATCCTGATCGGGCGGCTGCTTGGCTGGGGCTGAGAACAGGCCGCGTGCTGCGCCGCCTCAGCCTTGGTCATTACCGCGCGGCTTATCGCAGTTCGACTCTCTATCGATCAGCCCTTCGCCGGCGTCTCGTCACCAAAACTATATTCCGGCAGCGAGAGGAACGCCTGCTTCAACGCCTCGCCCCAGCCTGATGAAATTGCATTGAAATAGGGATCGTCGGCAGATACCCGCCGCTCGTGGAGCGGGGCAAAGCCGTCGCGCTCGATAACCGTCAGGTCGAGCGGCAGGCCGACCGAGAGATTGGCTTTCAGCGTTGAATCGAAGCTGACCATCAGCAGCTTCACCGCGCTTTCGAAGCTCATCCTCCGGTCGTATCCGCGCAGGATTATCGGGCGCCCGTATTTGGTCTCGCCGATCTGGAAGAAGGGAGTGTCGAAGCTTGCCTCGATGAAGTTGCCTTCGGGATAGATCAGGAACAGCCGCGGCTCCATGCCCCGGATCTGGCCGGCGACAATCACCGAAGCGTTGAACTGGCCTTTGGTTTCAGGGGCGGCGCCGTTCTCGCCATTGTTGGTTTCGCATTGCTGCACAGTCAGGTGGAGCAAATCCCCGACTATGGTCGCGACCTGGAACATGCTTTGCGCCTTGAGCAGCGAATTCTGCCGTTCGGAGGGGGCCTTGGTCCGCTCCTCAAGCTGGCTTACCACGGCTTGCGTGGTCGCCAGATTGCCCGCAGTCATCAGCGAGATGATCCGCTCGCCAGGGACATTCCAGCTGTACATCTTGCGGAACACCGAGATATTATCGACGCCCGAATTGGTGCGCGTGTCGCTCATCAGCGCCAGTCCGCGATCAAGCAGCATTCCGACACAATAGGTCACAGGCTAAATCTCCGCTCTGTCCGCCACAATGCGACGCGAAAAGCGGGCACCGGGTTTTCGCAATAAATCGCGCGGTCGCACACAAATATAACGTCTTGAAGCGAATCCCCGCGATCCCTCGCGCTCTATTGTTCGGAGGTTTGCTGCCGGACTGCAAGCCTAACGGACAATTCGCTGTCGACCGCGCCGTAGGAAATGCCGGTGACCGGCGCGGCTTCGCGATAGTCGCAGCCGCTGGCCACCCGCACATAACGCTCGTCGGGACTGATGCCGTTGGAGATGTCGAACGCCACCCAGCCGAGTTCCGCCACATGCGCTTCCGCCCAGGCGTGGCCGGCCTCCTGCTCGACGCGGTCATCGATCAGCAGATAGCCGCTGACGTACCGCGCCGGGATGCCCAGCGCGCGGGCGGCGCCAATGAAGATATGGGCATGGTCCTGGCAAACCCCTGCGCCCCTGATCATGGCCTGTTCGGCTGTGGTGGCGGAATCGGTGCGGCCGATTTCATAGCGCACTGCGGCCACAACCGCGCGCGACAGGGCGTGCAGCACATCGAGCGAGTTGGCGGGGTGCGGCTCGAACGGCGCCAGCATCGTGCGGATAGTCGGCCCTGGCTGAGTCAAGGGGGTTTGCGCGAGGAAGGACCAGAGCGGCATATGCCCCGAATGCTCGCCGAGAATGCCGGCATGATCGGCGGTATCGACCAATCCGCTGCAATCGATGGTGATCGACTTCGCGCCGGGCGCGATGGAAACCAGAGCGGTATGATTGTGGTGCTGATCATCGTACTCGGCTTCGCAATGCGCCCCGTCGAGCTTCATGTTCCAGGCAAGCACAGTCTGACCATGGGTCGGTTTGGGCATTAGCCGCAGTCGCTGCAGCCCATAGACCGCCGGCTGGGTAAAATCGTAATGCGTGACATGACGGATCGCCAGGCGCATCAAACGGCGAACCGGTAGCTGGTGATAATGGCCTCGGCGAATTTGCGATTGTCAGCGAGGAACCGGGTCAGGAATTCATGCAACCCGCCCGCGATAATCGCTTCGATGCTTGACTGGTCCAGCCTTGTGCTGGCCTCGTACAGCAGCTCTTGCGCCATGGTTTTTTCGCCATATTCTTCGGCCAGGCTTGCCAGATTGCTGTGCAACTTTCCGTAACAGAACGCCAGACTGCGCGGGAAGCGGCCGTCGAGGATCAAAAACCGGGCAATCCCTCGCGGATCGATCCCGCCATCGTTCAGCCAGCGGTAGGCACGCTCGCCGGAGACTGATCGCAGCACCGTTTCCCATTGGACATTGTCGAGGTTGGTACCGACCCAGCTGACGGCCGGCAACAATACGTAATATTTCACGTCGAGAATCCGCGCGGTGTTGTCGGCGCGTTCGAGGAATGTGCCCATCCGGGCGAAGTTGTAGATTTCATTGCGCAGCATCGTCTCTTCCATGGCCCCGCGCACCAGCGTGGCGTGACGCCGGATCGCTGCAAGCACCAGAAAAAATTCCCGTTCGCGAACCGGCCGTGCCAGAAGCATTTTCAACTGCATCCAGCACTCGTTGGTCGCCTCCCAGACCTCGCGGGTGATCGCGGTCCGCACGCTCCGGGCGTTATTCCGCGCGTTCTCGACCATGTTAAGCACGCTTCCGGGATTGTCGCGCTCGCGCAGGATGAAATTGGTCACGGCATGCCGGCTGGTTTCGGCATGGGTAGCGGCAAATTTAGCTTCGAGACCGAGTGTCGTCAGCACCGAACGCCATTCGTCATGGTCTGTGCGGGAGCCACGCATCAGCGCCATGCGAAATCCCGCGTCGAGCAGCCGGGCGCTGTTCTCGGCGCGTTCGAGATAGCGGAACATCCAGAAGATGCCATTTGCGGTGCGGCCCAGCACTGCCTCAGTCCTCCAGCACCCAGCTGTCCTTGGTCCCGCCGCCCTGCGACGAATTGACCACCAGCGAGCCTTTTTTGAGAGCGACCCGGGTCAGTCCGCCGGGGGTGATGTCGATCGAGCCTGGCGACACCAGCACGAAGGGCCGCAGATCGACGTGGCGTGGCGCGATCCCGGCCTTGGTCAGGATCGGCACGGTCGAAAGCGACAGGGTTGGCTGGGCAATGTAGTTTTCCGGGTGGGCGCGCAGCTTCAGGGCAAATTCCGCAAGCTCCTTCTTCGAGGACATTGGACCGATCAGCATGCCGTAGCCGCCCGAGCCATGGACTTCCTTGACGACCAGTTCATCGAGATGGGCCAGCACGTATTTCAGCGCGTCAGGCTCCGCGCAGCACCAGGTAGGGACGTTATGGAGAAGCGGCTTCTCGCCGGTATAGAATTCGATAATCTCCGGCATGTAGCTGTAGATCGCCTTGTCGTCGGCGATGCCGGTGCCGGGTGCATTGGCGATGGTAACGCCGCCGGCCCGGTAAATGTCCATTATTCCCGAAACACCCAGCGTGCTGGCCGGATTGAAGGTCAGCGGGTCGAGGAAGGAATCATCGACCCGCCGATATATCACATCGACCGGAACATAGCCGCGGGTCGTGCGCATCGCGATGCGGCCATCGACCACGCGCAGGTCGCTGCCTTCCACCAGCTCGGCGCCCATCTGGTCCGCGAGAAACGCGTGCTCGTAAAAGGCGGAATTGTGAATTCCCGGGGTCAGCACCACCACGACCGGCCGATCACCGGCGCAATCGGGCGCACAAGCGGCAAGGCTGCGCGCCAGCCGCCGCGGATATTCCGACACCGGCCGCACCGCGACGCGCGTGAACAGCTCCGGAAACATCGCCATCATGGTTTCGCGGTTCTCCAGCATATAGGAGACTCCGGACGGCGTGCGGGCATTGTCTTCGAGGACCACGAAGCCGTCCGCCTCCGTGCGCACCAGATCGATGCCGACGACATGGGTGTAAATCCCGCCGGGCGGCTCAAAGCCGACCATTTGCGGCAGGAAAGCGGGATTGCGGCTAATCAGGTGCTCTGGCAGACGGCCGGCGCGGACGATTTCCTGGCGGTGATAGATGTCGTGCAGAAAGGCGTTGAGTGCGCGTACGCGCTGTTCGATCCCGCGTGACAGCCTTCGCCAATCGGCGGCGGAGATGATCCGGGGGACAACGTCGAAGGGGATCAGGCGCTCCTCGCCGTCCTGGTCGCCATAGACATTGAATGTAATGCCGGTGCGGCGGAAGAGGCGTTCGGCCTCATCGCTCTGCTGCCTCAGCCAGCCGGGAATCTGGGTTTCGAGCCAGCCGCAATAATCGCCGTAAGCGGGTCTGACCGCGCCCGACGGGTCGTGCATTTCGTCGTAAGCTACGGACGAATCGGGCGGCATTGCATCTTCATTACCGCGACATGGCGCACGGGCGAAGGGTTGCCAAGCGCTCAATGCTGCGTTTGCGAAATTGGACCGCCACATTCCGATATGGCATTACGCGCCTTGCTTGCGGCGAAGCGGGGCTTAGGAGGGCCGCGCCAGGCGAATCGCCGCTGGCCCCAGCGCTTTTGAAGCGAGTGACAATGCACGCACCCGAGCAGACCGCGCGGCGAGCCCCCTTCCTGCTGACCACGCCGGGCCGGCGCGAAGCGCTGTGGCTTGCGGCGGTGCTGGTGCTGCTTGCCTGCCTGCCGGTGCTGTCTGCGGTTCGCCCGCAGATGACCGACTATCCGTCGCATCTGGCCCGCTACTACATCATGCTCGATGCCGGGCGCGGCGAGTGGCTGGCAAAGTATTACAGCTTCAAATGGAGCTGGTCGGGCAATTTGGGGGTCGACCTGCTGATGTGGCCGATGGCCCGCCTGTTCGGGCTCGAGACGGCTGGGCGCATCATCGCCGCGGTAATCCCGCCGCTGTGCGGTGCGGCGATGATGGCGGTCGAATGGACCCTGCGCCGGCGGATCGGGGTGGGCACGCTGCTCGCGCTGGTGACGGTCTGGTCACCGGCGCTGCTGATGGGCCTGCTCAATTTCAGCCTGTCGCTGGCGCTGGCGCTGTTCGCCATTGCGGGCTGGGTGCGGCTGGAGCAGTGGCGCTGGCGGCCGCTGCTGTTTCTACCGGTGGGCATGCTGGTATGGGTTTGCCATCTCGCCGGCTGGGGTGTGCTCGGCGTGCTAGTGCTCGGTTACGAACTGCACAAGCGACGCTCGCTCGCCGCGTTTTTCGCCCCCTGGCCGCTCGGATTGCCGGCGCTTGACCTCCTCACCGGCGGCGGGCCGCCGGGCATGCTGTCCTACGGCGCCTATGTAGCCAATTACAAGCTGACGATCTGGTCCATGGCGCTGCGCGACCAATCGTACTGGCTCGATATCGGCACTCTGGCTTCCCTGGTGCTGGCAATGGTGGTCGCAGCACTGTTCCGGCGAATCGACTGGCGGCTGGGCTTGGCGGCGCTGGCATTTGCGGTGCTGTCGCTGGCGCTGCCACGCCACCTCGGCGGCGGCGACTACACCGATTTCCGCCTGATCGCCGTCGCACTGACGACCGGATGCCTTGCGATCGACTGGGTACCGCCTCGCTTTGTGCTGTGGCTGGCACCCGCGCTTTACCTCGGACGACTTGCCGTGACAGTGACATCCTGGCAAGCCAGCTCGCGCGAGCTCGAAGCCATGCTGCTGGCGCTGGACCATATCCCGCGTGGCGCGCGGGTCGCCGGTGCGGTGCTGCAGGATAGCAGCGTCTGGGCTACCGACACGCTTCAGCATGTGCCGAGCTATGCCACCGTCCACCGCGACGCGCTGGTCAACACCCATTTTGCCGAGCCCGGCGTGCATATGCTGCGCCTGCGCCAGCACCAGCGCGGCTTTACCGATCCCTCGCAGCGGCTGCTGCTCGGACCGGGCCAACCGATCGATCTCGCCGCGTTCGCGCCGGCGCGGCAGGCGGATTATCTGTGGTATATTGGCACCCGGGCGCCCACCACCATACCTGCCGGCGCGGTGGTGCTTTACGCCACGCGCAGCAGCTTCCTCGCCCGGCTTGCAAAAGCGCCGCCTGCCCGCTAGATCGCGCCCATCTTCCGACATCGGAGACTCAGCGCCCCTCCCGGCTCACTTGATTGACAAGGCGCCGGGGCGGCGATGATCCTGTGGCGGAAGGCAGGAGTAAAGTTGCCATGGAAGACCGCCCAGCCAAACCGAAAGTCACCCCCGGGGAATTCATGCGCCAGGTGCAGGCCGAAGGGCGCAAGGTCGTTTGGCCAACCCGGCAGGAAACCGTCACCACCGCCATCTTCGTGGCGATCATGATGATGATCCTGGCGGTATTCTTCCTTGGCGTCGATTCGCTGTTTGGCACCATCGTCAAATGGCTGCTGACGCTCGCCTGATGCGCAACATATGATCCGCCCCGCTAGACGCTGACGCCCAGACAAGAGAGAACCATGGCCCGCTGGTACATCATCCACGCCTATTCCGGCTTCGAGAACAAGGTCCGCGATTCGATCCTTTCGGAGGCGGAGCGCAAGGGCCTGTCGGAACTGGTCGAGGCCGTCGAGGTTCCGACCGAGACCATCACCGAGGTGAAGCGCGGCAAGAAGGTGCAGGTCGAGCGCAAGTTCATGCCCGGCTATGTCCTCGCCAAGCTGGGCCTCAGCGACGATGTCTACCATCTGATCAAGAACACGCCCAAGGTGACCGGCTTTCTTGGCCCCAACGGCAAGCCGCAGGCGATCTCCGACCGCGAGGCCGCCCGCTATTTCGGCGCCCGCGACGCCGCCGCCGCCGAACCGCGCAAGCATATCTCGGTCGATTACGAGATCGGCGATTCGGTCAAGGTGCTCGACGGCCCCTTCGCCAGCTTTACCGGCATGGTCGAGGAACTCGATTTCGACAAGAACCGGGTCAAGGTCTCGGTCTCGATCTTCGGCCGGGCGACGCCGGTGGATCTCGATTTCGAGCATGTGGAATTGTCGAAATAGGTCGAAGGCAAACGAGATTATTGACTTTTCCAACCGTTCGGGGCATATTGAGAACAAGCTTTCGACAAAGTTATCAGGATAAACCAGCGAGCCAGCCGGTCCTCTATGCGGTGCTTTTAAGTGCCGTTTGGGTCGGCTGGCTCCAATTTTTTATGTTTCAAGCACAATTCGCCATATTGCTTGACGGTGGCTTTGTTACGAAGAAGCTCCAAGAAAGGCTCAAAGAACCGGCGAAGGCCGATGACGTTGTTGCGCTCTGCGACGAAATTCGCGCGCATGCTGAGCTGAAGAATTATGAACTGCTGCGGACATACTTTTATGATGCGCCGCCATCGCTTGAAAGCGTGCGTTTTCCCGTAATTACCCACCCCCTGTCGCGGGCGATCAGGCGGTGACGGCCTCGAGGATGGTGTGGAAGGGCTTGCTTCCCGAGAGGCGCGCGGTGTCGACGGTAGTGCGCAGGTCCGCTTC
>JANLQW010000128.1:0-12874 GCA_031368085.1 Novosphingobium sp.
GCTTCGCCACCTCGCCCACCCGGCGAATGTTCTCGATCCTGTCGGCCTCGGTGAAGCCCAGATCCTTGTTCAGGCCGTGGCGGACATTGTCCCCGTCGAGCAGGAAAGTGTGCCGGTTCATCCGGTGCAGCTTTTTCTCGACGAGATTGGCGATGGTCGATTTGCCCGAGCCGGATAGGCCGGTAAACCACAGCACGGCAGGCTTCTGGTTCTTGAGGCTGGCATGGGCTTCACGGCTGATGTCGAGCGCTTGCCAATGCACGTTCTGCGCGCGGCGCAGGCTGAAATGAAGCATCCCCGCCGCAACCGTGGCGTTGGTGATCTTGTCGATCAGAATAAAGCCGCCCAGTGTCCGGCTGTCAGCATAGGGTTCAAACGTAATCGGCTTGTCAGTGGCAAGTTCCGCCACGCCGATGGCATTCAGCTCCAGCGTCTTGGCCGCAACGTGTTCCATCGAGTTGACGTTGATGGTGTATTTGGGCGCATGGACCGTGGCAGAAACCATCTGCGTGCCAAGCTTGAGCCAGTAGCCGCGCCCGGGGATTAGCGCCTCGTCGGCCATCCACACCAGTGTCGCCTCGAACTGGTCGGCAACTTGCGGCGGGGCATCGGCAGCAGCGATCACATCCCCGCGTGAGCAGTCGATCTCGTCCGCCAGCGTCAGCGTGACCGATTGGCCCGCCACAGCTTCGGCCAGATCGCCATCCTGCGTGACGATCCGCGCCACCATGCTGGTCTTGCTCGAAGGCAGTATCCGCACCGCGTCCCCCGACTTTACCGTGCCACTGGCGATAAGCCCGGCAAAGCCCCGAAAGTCGAGGTTGGGACGGTTGACCCATTGCACTGGCATCCGAAGCGGACGCGCCTGATCAAGCGAGGCATCGACTTCGACCGCTTCGAGGTGCTCGATCAGGCTGGCGCCGTGATACCACGGCGTGTTTGCGCTGGGGCCGATGATATTGTCACCCCTGAAGCCCGAAATCGGGATGGCGGTGATCTGGTCGATGCCGATGGAGGCGGCGAAGCGCAGATATTCTGCGACAATCTCGTTAAAGCGGTCCTGGCTGTAATCGACCAGATCCATCTTGTTGACCGCCAGCACGATGTGGCGAATGCCGATGAGGTGCGCCAGAAAGCTGTGCCGCCGTGTCTGGGTGAGTACGCCTTTGCGGGCATCGATCAGAATCACGGCAAGGTCAGCGGTGGACGCCCCTGTGACCATATTGCGGGTATATTGCTCATGCCCCGGGGTATCGGCGACGATGAATTTGCGCTTCTCGGTGGCGAAATACCGGTAGGCAACGTCGATGGTGATGCCTTGCTCGCGCTCTGCCGCAAGTCCATCGACCAGCAGCGCAAAATCGATCTCCTGCCCCTGCGTGCCCACCCGCTTGCTGTCGGCTTCCAGCGAGGCAAGCTGATCCTCGAAGATCATCTTGCTGTCATATAATAGTCGTCCGATCAAAGTCGATTTGCCGTCATCGACGCTGCCGCAGGTGATGAAGCGCAGCATCGTCTTGTGCTGGTGCTGGTCGAGATAGGCGTCGATGTCCTCGGCGATGAGCGCTTCGGTGACATAAATGGGGTCGGTGGTGGTGGTTTCGGACATTCAGATCCCCCCCATGCCGGGGAGGATTCTGGTTTGAAGCCGGCCCATCAGAAATATCCCTCCTGCTTCTTTTTCTCCATGCCGGCCCCGCCCGCATCCTTGTCGATAGCGCGGCCCTGGCGTTCGGACGTGGTCGTCAGCAGGGTTTCCTGGATGACTTCAGGCAAAGTCTTGGCGTCGCTTTCGACCGCGCCGGTCAGGGGAAAACAGCCCAGCGTCCTGAACCGGATCGAGCGTTCGGTAATTTCAGGACGGTAGCCCAGAATTTTTTCCAGCCTTTCAATGTCATCCGCCATCAGCAGCTGGCCTTCCCACTCGAAGGTCGGCCGCTTGGCGGCGAAATAGAGCGGGACGATCGGAATGTCGTTGCGCTGGATGTATTGCCATACATCCAGCTCGGTCCAGTTGGAGATCGGGAACACCCTGATGCTCTCGCCCTTGGCTTTTCTGGAGTTGTAGAGGTTCCACAGCTCGGGCCGCTGGTTCTTGGGATCCCAGCCGTGGCTGGAAGTGCGGAAGGAAAAGATGCGCTCTTTGGCGCGGCTTTTTTCCTCGTCGCGCCGCGCCCCGCCAAAGGCCGCGTCGAAGCCCCATTTATCGAGCGCCTGCTTGAGCCCTTCGGTCTTCCACATATCGGTATGCAGCGGGCCGTGGTCGAACGGGTTGATCCCTTTTTCCTGCGCTTCCGGGTTTTGATAGACCAGCAGCTCCATGCCGCTCTCTTTCGCCATGCGCTCGCGCAGCTGGTACATATCCTGGAACTTCCAGGTGGTGTCGACATGCAGCAGCGGGAACGGCGGCGGCGAGGGATAGAACGCCTTGCGCGCAAGATGCAGCATGCAGGCGCTGTCCTTGCCCACCGAATAGAGCATCACCGGGTGCTCAGCCTCCGCCACCACCTCACGCATGATGTGGATCGCTTCGGCTTCAAGCCGTTCGAGATGGGTCAGTGCTCTGGCCATGGTTTTTCCGTTACAAGAATTGCGTGCGCCCTGTCAGAGCGAGGTGTGGCAGGCAACCAAGACAATCTTGAGATATGTAACCTCCACCTATTGTCCGCGCTGCGCATCCATCTCGGCAACTTTCAAATGCAGCCACAGGGTGGGACGGACTTAGGCCAGCTCCGGTTCCACCTCGTCAAGCAGCCGATAGAGCGTCGTCCGTCGCCGCAACACCCGCCCCGCCGCAGCAGCCGCCGCCTGTAAATCCGCAACGCTGACTTCCTGCCCATGCTCGGCCCCGGCGGCGCGGCTGATGCTCTCGTTCATCAGCACGCCGCCAAGATCGTTCGCCCCCGCCGCCAGTACCGCCGCCGCGCCCGGCACGCCGAGCTTCACCCAGGAGCACTGGATCGAATCGATCCGGCCGTAAAGCGCGATCCGCGCCACCGCATGCATCATCAGCGCCTCGCGCCAGCTCGGGCCTTTGCGCGATTGGCCCCGCCGGTACATTGGCGCTTCCATGTGCACCATAGGAAGCGGCACGAACTCGGTGAAGCCGCCGGTCTCGCCCTGCAAATGCCGCAGCGCCAATAGGTGCCGCGCCCAGTGTTCGGGCCGTTCGAGATGGCCATACATGATGGTCGAGGTCGTCGGCAGGCCGATCCGATGGGCATCGCGCACCACGGCGAGCCATTCCGCGGTAGTCTGCTTGTCCGGGCAGATCTGGCGGCGGATGTGGTCGTCGAGAATTTCGGCCGAGGTGCCCGGCAGCGAGCCCAGCCCGTCGTCCTTGAGGCGCCGGAGGTAGTCGATGTTGGTCATCCCCAGCGTATGCGCACCCTGCGATATTTCCAGCGGCGAGAAGGCGTGGATATGGATGTCCGGGCAGGCCGATTTCACCGCGCGAACGATGCTCGAATAGGTGTCGCCGGTGTAACTGGGATGGATACCGCCCTGCAGGCACACTTCCGTAGCGCCCTTGGCGACGGCTTCCTGCGCGCGGCTGGCGATTTCCTCAAGGTCGAGGTTATAGGCTTTGTCGCGAAAACCGCCTTTGCTCGAGCTTTTTGAAAAGGCGCAGAACGAGCAAGCGTAGGTGCAGATGTTGGTATAGTTGATGTTGCGGTTGATGACATAGGTGACCTCGTCGCCCCGAGTTTCACACCGCAATCCGTCCGCCACCACCACCACCGCCTGCGCCGCCGCGCCGCGTGTCGCGAACAGGGCGACGATCTCGCCTTCGGACAATTCCGCGCCATTGGCCGCGCGGTCCAGAATGCGGTGCAGCTGCGGCGCAACCGGGCCTTCATAACGGCGGCCCAGCGGCATCGACGGCGTTCCCGGTGCCTGTTCGGCAACCCCGGGGCTCCAGCGGCTGTCGCGCGCCAGTCCTTCGGCATCGGACAGCTTGAGCACATGGGGGCGCATTTTCACGTCGATCCAGCTGGAATCATCGGTGGCGACGAAGCGCGGGTAGATTGTCAGCCGCTCGACCAGCGGACGGCCGGCCTTCGCACAGATCGCCTCCAGCAGGTCCACTTCCGGCCAGGGCGCCTCGGGATTGACATGATCGAGCGTCACCGGCGAGATGCCGCCCCAGTCGTCGATCCCGGCGCCGATCAGCTCGACCAGCCGCTCACCGTTGAGGTTGGGGGGGGCCTGCACCGATACTTCATCCGGCAAAATGATCCGCGCGGCGGCGACGGTGCGAAGAAAGTCGGCCTCCGCAGCCTCCGGCGCCTCGGCCATTTTGGTGCCGGGCTTGGGGCAGAAGTTCTGGACGATGACTTCCTGCAGATGCCCGTGGGCCAGTTGCACCTCGCGCAGCGCGATCAGCGATTCGATCCGCTCTTCCGCCGTCTCGCCGATGCCGATGAGGATGCCACTGGTCATCGGCATGCGCGCGCGGCCGGCTGCTTGCAGCGAGGCGATGCGGACGGCCGGAAGTTTGTCGGGCGAGCCGTAATGCGCGCCGCCCTTGGCGCACAGGCGCTGCGACGTGCTTTCCAGCATCAGCCCGGCGGAAGCGGCGAAAGGGCGTAGCATGCGGTAGTCGGATTCGCTCAGCACCCCGGCGTTGACGTGCGGCAGCAGGCCGGTTTCGCTGAGCACCAGTTCGGCGCAATGGCGGACATAATCGATGGTGCGGACGAAGCCGCGCTCCTCCAGCCATTCCTGGGCGACGGCATAGCGCCGTTCGGGCGCGTCCCCTAGAGTGAACAGCGCTTCCTTGCAGCCGGCGGCGGCGCCGGCGCGAGCGATCTCCAGCACCTCTTCGGGCGTCAGGAATGGCGCGGAAAGCCGCGAGGGGGTGGTTGCGAAGCTACAGTAATGGCAGACATCGGCGCATAGGCGCGTCAGCGGAATGAATACCTTGGGCGAATACGTCATTCGCGCAAGTCCTCCTATCCCGCCCCGCGCATCGCGCCGGTCGCGCGCTTCGGCCAGAATCTCGGCCAGCGGGGACGCGAGCAATCTTGTAATCAATGCTCTGTCAGCAGGAGCCATGTCTCAACCTGTTTTTATGCCGGCCGCCGACAGTGCGTCGCGCGCCAGCCCTCTCCGGTCCTCGGCTGTGCCCATGACTGTTGCACTTACCGTGACCGAAACTCCCATCTCACGCAAGCCCTGGGCGTCATCGGCATCGCAGTGGTCGATCAGGATATGGTCCAGCAGCCCGGAATAATGCGCCGCGATGGACCGGTTGTCGCAGGCCTGACCAAGCTCGCCGAGGAGCTTGGCGAGCGGGCCTTTGAGCGCCTTGCCGCCGACCAGCGGGGAGACGGCGATAAACGGCACTTCCGGCGCGGTCAGCGCCGCGCGCACACCGTCGACCGCGAGGATCGGATCGACGCTGAGGAAGGGATTGGACGGGCAGACAATCACCGCCGCCAGATCGTCGCGTTCCAACGCCTTGGCCAGACCCGGCGAGGGCGCCGCGCCGGGGGTGCCGGCAAAGCGGATCGCGCGCGCAGCGGGCCGGCATTGCTCGCGGACGAAATAATTCTGGAAGTCGAGCCAGCCTTGCTCGGTCTCGACCTGGGTTCGCACGGGCGCATCGCTCATCGGCACCACCGCATGGGCGATGCCAAGCGCGCTGGTGAGCCGGGCGGTGACCTGCGACAGGCTCTCCCCGCTGCGCAGACGCCAGCTGCGGGCCAGATGCATCGCCATGTCGCGGTCGCCAAGGCTGAACCATTGCGCTTCGCCCAGCTGGCCGAGCATTGCCATCGCCTGCCAGCTTTCCCCGGCGACCCCCCAGCCCCGCTCCGTGTCGCCCAGCCCCGCCAGCGCATAGACCACCGAGTCGATGTCCGGACAGATGGTGAGGCCGAGGTGCTCGAAATCGTCACCGGTGTTGACCGCGATGGTCAGCCGGTCCGGCGGCAGCACGGCAGCCAGGCCAGCAGCGAGCTTGGCCCCGCCGACGCCGCCGGAGAGGGCGAGGATGTGGCCGTTCATCGTGTTCCCCTACCGCTTGCGGGAGGGACTAGGGGTGGGTCACACCGGGCTTGGCGCTTGGGTCCGTCTGACCCA
Source organism: Novosphingobium sp. (assembly GCA_031368085.1). GTDB lineage: Bacteria > Pseudomonadota > Alphaproteobacteria > Sphingomonadales > Sphingomonadaceae > Novosphingobium. The sequence continues at coordinate 6,088 of JANLQW010000128.1, forward strand.
CCCCCAACCCCTCCCGCTTGCGGGAGGGGAGTAGCAGGGCCACTGCCTCTTACGTATTTCTTGCCGCTCACCGGAACATATCCACCGCCACCGGCCGCAATCCGCTCACTGCACCCGGCCCATCCTCCTCCGTTACCCAGTGCCCCGCCCCGCGCACCAGCGCGGCGGGCGTGCCCTCGGCCCCCTCGCCCATCGCGAGCACAGCGGCGGCGGCGGCCGCGTCGGCGACGGCAATGACGGTGGCATGAAGGGTCCGGCCGAACAGGTCCTGCCCCTTGCCCCGGCGATCATCGAGCACGCTAAGGCCCGCGCAGCCGATCGCCGCGCCGACGGTGCCGATCCGCCAGGCGCGACCAAGACTGTCGGCAATCACCACCGCCGGACGGACCCCGCACATCGCACCCAATTCGGCGCGTAAGGCGCGGGCGCTGGCGTCGGGATCGAGCGGCCACAGCAGCACGGTGCCATCGCCGCCGCCTTCGACGTTGGACGCATCGATCCCGGCGTTGGCCAGCACATGGCCGGTTTTTTGGCGGGCAATAATCGCAGCGGGTGTCTCGCGGAGTATTTCGCTGCTCTCATTGAGGATCAGCTGGGTGTATTGAGGCGTGCGTCCGGTTTTGGCCGCAAGCTCTCGCGCCGCCGGGCCAGGCTGCACGTCGGCGAGCCGAACGAGGCGTCCCTCGGCCTTGGAGACGATCTTCTGAGCGATTACGATCACATCGCCGTCCCGCAGCCTGCCGCCTTCGCGCGCAATTGCCGCAACGATCTCCCCGGCAATGGACATGCCGGCCCCGAACAGCGGCATCCCGCGCAGGGGTGCGATGCTCAAACCTGCCTGGCCCTCCATGCGCCTGTCCCTTCCCGCCTGCATAATATCCGAGGCACAATTCTGTTGCCCCGTTCGCCCCTGCCGCTATCGGCAACTGCCTTCGCAAGCAATTAAGATTCCAAGGGAGTGAACGGTCATGGCGTCCATCGCGGTTGTCGGCGGAACCGGGCATCTCGGCAAGGGCATCGCCCGCCGCCTTGCCAGGGCGGGCCATGATGTGACGATCGGCTCGCGCGCCGCCGAAAAGGCGCAGGCCATTGCCAAAGCGATGGACAGCGAACTCGGCCTGACCCTGGGCTTCGGAGCCAATAGCGATGTCGTGGCCGGAAAGGACGTGGTGATCGTCACCGTGCCCTACGAATCGCAGGAGGCGACGCTCAGGCAGATCGCCCCGCATGTTGGCAGGGCCATCGTCGTCGATACCACCGTGCCGCTGGTGCCGCCCAAGGTGATGCGGGTGCAGCTCCCCGCCGCCGGCAGTGCCGCCATGGAGGCGCGCGAGCATCTTGGGCCGGACGTGCGCCTGGTCACCGCATTCCACAATGTCGCCGCGCATATCCTCGACAGCGAAGACAAGGTCCAATGCGACGTGCTGGTGTTCAGCGACGATATCGAGGCGCGCAAAGTGATCGTCGGGCTGGTGGGCGAGATGGGCCTGCGCGGGCTCGCGGGCGGCGGGCTGGCCAATTCGGCGGCGGCCGAGGCGATGACTTCGATCCTGATCTACATGAACAAGAATTACGGGGCCGATGGCGCCGGCATCCGCTTCACCAATCTGACCACGGCCCCGGCGATACCGTGAGCTTTGGCCCGTGAGCTGTTGGCCATGAGCTGTTGGGTCATCATTCCGGTCAAACCGCCCGAACAGGCCAAAATGCGGCTCGCCGGCGCGCTCGATCCGAAAGCACGCGCGGCTCTGGTGGGGGCGATGCTGCGCCATGTCGCGCAGGTGTCGGCGGCGGCGGACCATGTCGATCGTGTCTGCCTGCTCGGCCCCTCGCGCCACGGTCTACCGGACGGCCTGCCGCTGCTGGACGATCCAGGCGGCGGCCTCAACCCCGCCTTGCAATCGGCGCTGGCGCAGCTTTCAGGGGAAATCCTGACGCGCCTGATCGTCCTGCCTGCCGACCTGCCGATGCTCTCGATTATCGACGTTCAGCTGCTTGCCAGCGCGCCGTCTGGCACTGTCGCCATCGCCCCGGACCGCCACGGCACCGGCACCAATGCACTTTCCTTGCCCTTGCCAGGCGCCGGGGGCTTTACCTTCGCCTTCGGGGCTGACAGCTTCGCGCGGCATCAGGCGCAGACGGAACAGCTTGGCCTCAAGATCGAGACGATCCACAGCAATGGTTTGGCGCGCGACATCGACGTGCCCGGGGATTTGCCCGATGCCGCCGCCCTGATGCTCAGCGGCGGGCCGGCAACCGGTGGCGGTGACTGCGGCTCCGTCGCCAAGCCGGCTGGGCAGTGAAGGCCGCCGGCGCCATCAAGGTCTGGGACGGCCCGACCCGTCTATTCCACTGGCTGATCGTCGCCCTGCTCGGCTTTTCGTGGTGGAGCGGGGAGACCGGCCAGATGGACTGGCACCGGCTATCGGGTATTGTTCTGCTCGGACTGCTGCTGTTCCGGTTGATCTGGGGTTTTATCGGCGGCAGCACCGCGCGGTTCGCCAGCTTCACGCGCTCGCCGCGTAGTGTGATGACCTACCTCCGCGCCGATCCTGCCGCGCCCCGGACAACCGGGCATAACCCGCTAGGGGCCTATAGCGTGCTCGCTATGCTGCTGCTGCTCGCCCTGCAGATTGGCTCCGGGCTGTTCGCGGTGGACATCGATGGCCTTGAATCCGGGCAGCTGTCCTATCTTGTCACATTCCACCAAGGCCGTGCGGCCGCCGAAATTCACGAACTGGTCTTCAAGCTGTTACAAGTTGCCGCTGCGCTGCATATCGCAGCGATCCTGTTTTATCTGTTCGTTCGCAAGCGCAACCTGATCGGCCCGATGGTGACCGGTACCGAACCAGAACCGGACGCATCGCAGAGCGCGCTGGTTTCCGCGCCGCTGACGCGTCTGGCGCTGGCCGCTGGCGTTGCCGCAGCCCTTGCGTGGTGGGCGGCGCAGGGGTGTGCCCTGTAGTGCGGTGATCGGCGGCCCATCGAAAGCAATTAACCGACGAACGGAGGCTGTAAGAGGTGGTCAAGCCCTCCCCAACACCTCGCCAAAAGCCCGTACCGTCGCCGCCTCATCGCCGCCCCAAACCGCCGCCGAGACCGCGAGAAAATCCGCACCCGCCCGCACCAGCTCTGAACAGTTCTCCGGCGTAACGCCGCCGATGGCGACGCAGGGCAATTCGAACAACGATTGCCACCAGGTCAGGATTTCCGGCTCGGCATGATGTTCCACCTGTTTGGTCGTAGTCTCGAAGAATGCGCCGAAAGCGACATAATCCGCCCCCGCCTCGCCCGCATCCATCGCCAGATGGCGGCTGGCGTGACAGGTTACGCCAATCTGCGCCTCCCGCCCCAGCCGCTCACGCGCCTCACGCACATCGCCGTCCGACTGGCCGAGATGAACTCCGTCGGCGCCGATGCGCTTGGCCAGGCTCACCGAATTGTTGACAATGAAGGCGACGTCGCGCTCGGCGCAGATGCGCAGGAGAGGTTCGGCGAGCTGCGCCGCCGCGTGTTCATCCACGCCCTTCACCCGGAACTGAAATGCCGCGACCGGCCCGGCATCGAGCGCTCGGGCCAAACGTTCGGGAAACGCACCGGAAACATCGAGCGGGGAGATCAGGTAGAGCTGGCAATCGGGCACGGGGTACACTCACACACCCGTTATCAAGAAATCGAAGGCGTTGATGATTTCGTAGCGAAATTTGGCGAGCGAGCCCGCCGGTAACCGCAATTCTTCGACAGGTATCGGTCCGGCCTGCTGAGTGAGCATGGCGAACTGCTCATCGCCAATATCAAAAATCGGATTTAGCTGCCGGACGGGCTTTGGTGCGGTGTCACGCGGAACGAGCGGCACGACGAGGCGCGTAGCGATGCCACTGAGAAGCTCAGCCTGGCAATCGAGCCAATAACCCGGTACTCCGCGTTGCTGGTAAAAATCGAATTGCGCCATCAGATCTTGCGAAAGGGACCAAGCAGCAAACCATGCTCGCGAACCCATTCATTGTAAGAGGCAATGGCGTCCGCATTTTCAGACTTCCACTTGCGACCGCGCTCCGCCCTAAGTTCCGCGTCACGTTCGGAAGCCAGCAGCCCATCTGCCAGACGGCGGCGCAAGGGGGTGTGATCGTTCATGTCCCTTGCATATGCGCAAATAGGCTGTGCGGCAAGTCGAGCGCCTATATCACCCTGCTGTCATAGGCCCATTGCAGCAGTGCCTGACGCTGGCGCGGCCGACAAAACGGATCGCCAGGCTCGCAATTCCGGCGGACCTGCGCCGCATGGCGGGCGAAGGCGCGCCAGCGGCCGATCTGGCGGGCATCGTCGCTGTGCCGGCGGCCAAGGAAATAGCGGCAATACCATTGAAACCAGCCGCGCGGATCATCCGGGTGGATCCAGCCCTTGCGATGCCATTCAGCCAGCGGCTGGCCTGCCAGAACACCGAAGAAATTGCATTGCTTGTCAGGATGGCCCGGCGAAAGCCGCGCCTTGGTGAACCACGCGGCCGGGTATTCCGCGCGGCAATCGGTCATGTATTTCCCGCCAAACACGCCGAGTTCGAGCATCTGCGCCGGCGTGACTTCAGGCTTAAAGCCAGAATCGAACACCTCCCCCGCCGGTGCCGTCAGTTGGTAACGGTAACCGCGTTGCATCCGGTCATTGACATCAATCCAGCACCGCGCCGCCATGTCACACCTTCTGCGTCGATCCCCTGTAGATGTCGTCGATTGCCCCGCCAAGCGAAGCGTCGAACGCGGCATCGCTCATCGGATGGCGCAGATCTTCGAGCAGGGCGCGGCTGAAGCTGGCAATCACGCCGCGGTTCTTCGCCAGCTCGGCGCAAGCCTCGGGCCGGCTGTAGCCGCCCGACAACGCGACCACACGCAACACCTTGGGATGATCGACCAGCGGATCGAAAAGGCAGGGCTCTACCGGCAAACTGAGCTTGAGCATGACCTTCTGCCCCTCCGGTAGGGCATCGAGATTCTTCAGGATTTCCTCAAGCATGATCGCATCGCACTGCGCCCGCTCGGGGCTCTTGATGTTGATCTCGGGCTCGAGCATCGGCATCATCGCGTGGGAGAGAACTTGCGCGCCGACTTCGAATTGCTGCTTAACCACCGCGGCGATGCCCTCGCGGTTGGCCAGGTTGATCACCGAACGTTCCTTGGTGCCATAAACGCCCAGCGCCTTGGCCTTGGACAGCAGCGCGCCCAGATCGGGCATCGGCTTCATCAGCTGGACGCCATTGACCTCGTCCTCCAGCCCCTTGTCGATCTTGATGAACGGCACCACCCCCTTCTCGATCAGCGCGGCAGGGGTCGGCTTGCCGTCAACCATCCCGTCCATCGTCCGCTCGAACAGGATCGCGCCGATCACCTTTTCGCCGGTGAAGGCGGGCGAAATGATGATGCGGCTGCGCATATCGTGGATCAGCCCAAACATTTCTTCTTCGCTGCTCCAGCCGCCTTCTTCGATGCCATAGCCCAGAAGCGCCTTGGGGGTCGATCCGCCGCTCTGGTCGAGCGCGGCGATGAAGCCGTTGCCGGCGGCCAATTTGGCGGCCATGTCGGAAGTCTGCATGGAAATGTCCCTGTTGCTGTCAATCTGCTTTGCGCAGCGCCTAGCGCGGCAGGCGCATTGTCTCAACTGCATTAACTCCGTGAAGTTCCCGGTCAGGTCCCGGAAGAGCGCCGGGCCTGGATCAGCGCGGCAGCTCCAGCGCCGCCACACCCGGCAGCTCGCGGCCTTCCATCCATTCGAGGAAGGCCCCGCCCGCAGTCGAGACATAGCTGAAATCGCCCGCGCAACCGGCCTGATTAAGTGCCGCCACGGTATCGCCGCCGCCCGCGACCGAGGTCAGCGATCCTTCGCGCGTCAGGGCCGCGGCGGTCTTTGCCAGGGCCTCGGTCGCGGCGTTGAACGGCTGGGTCTCGAACGCGCCCAGCGGCCCGTTCCACACCAGCGTCCGGCAGGTCTTGAGCACATCGGCCAGCGCCTCAACCGCTGCGGGACCAATATCGAGGATCATCTCGTCGGGCGCGATTTCGTGGACGTTGCATGTTCGCAGGCTCGGCGGGTTGGCGGCGAATTCCTTTGCGACCACGACGTCATAAGGCAAGTGGACCGTGCAGCCCGAGGCTTCTGCGGCGGTCAGGATATCCAGCGCGGTGGCGGCAAGATCATGCTCGCACAGTGACTTGCCAACAGCGACGCCCTTCGCGGCAAGGAAGGTGTTGGCCATACCGCCGCCGATGATCAGATGATCGACCTGGCCAACCAGATGCTTCAGCACATCGAGCTTGGAAGAAACTTTGGCCCCGCCGACCACTGCCGCCACCGGCCGCGCCGGATTGCCCAGCGCCTGTTCGAGGGCCTTCAGTTCCGCCTCCATCGCGCGCCCCGCATAGGCAGGCAGCAGGTGCGCCAGTCCCTCGGTGGTGGCGTGAGCGCGGTGCGCGGCGGAAAACGCGTCGTTGACGTAAAAGTCGCCATTGGCGGCGATCGCCTTCGCAAGCTCGGGATCGTTCCGCTCCTCACCTGGCCAGAACCGGGTGTTTTCAAGGATGGCAATGTCCCCGGCGCGCAGGATGCCGATGGACTGCGCCACGATCGGGCCGGCGATTTCGGGCACGAACATCACTTCGCGGCCCAGCACATCCTGCACCGCGCCGACCACCATGCTCAGCGACTTCTCCGAATGCCGCGCGCCCTTGGGCCGGCCGAAATGGGCGAGCAGCAGGACTTTGGCGCCCTTGTCGGCCAGTTCGAGGATCGTCGGCATGGA
>JANLQW010000015.1:0-1720 GCA_031368085.1 Novosphingobium sp.
GGCGGCAAAAGGGGCAGACCGAGATTTACCGGGGCGCGGAATATTCCACCAACATGCTACCCAAGGTGAAGATCGAAATTGCCGCGACCGACGATCTTGCGCCGCAAGTGGTCGAGACGATCCAGCAAGTCGCCAGCACCGAAGCAATCGGCGACGGCAAGATTTTCGTCCTCGAGCTTGCTTCCGCCACGCGCATCCGCACCGGCGAAGCCGGTGACACCGCGCTTTGACTTGCGCATCCGACAGGAGGGAAAACAGATGATCCGCAAACTACTTTGCGGCGCCGGCGCGCTGGGCACAACGCTCATTGCCGCCACCGCCGCTTTCGCCCAGGAAGCCGCCGCCACCGCTTCGGCCGCCGCAGCAACCGCCTTACCATTACCCGCGCCGGAAGCGACCGTCGCGGCCGTTGCCACTAGCCTGATCAAGGCGCCCAGCGTCGAACAGATGGCCACCATGGTGAATAAGGGTGATACCGCCTGGATGCTTATCTGTTCGGCGCTGGTGCTGATGATGAGCGTTCCTGCACTCGCCTTGTTCTATGGCGGGCTGGTGCGCAGCAAGAACATGCTCAGCGTGCTGATGCAGGTGTTCATGATCGTCTCGATCGCGGCGCTGGTCTGGGTTGGCTGGGGTTATACGATGGCCTTCACCTCCACCAATAGCGCCTTTCCGGCGCTGGTTGGCGGTTTTGACAAGGCTTTCCTCGCCGGCGTGACCAGCGGCACCTTTGCCGCGACCTTCTCGAATAACGTCTATTTGCCGGAATTCGCATTTGTCGTTTTCCAGATGACCTTTGCCTGCATCACGCCAGCACTGATTGTCGGGGCTTTTGCCGAGCGGGTGAAATTCTGGCCGCTCATGCTGTTCATGGTGCTGTGGCTGACCGTGGTTTATTTCCCCATTGCGCATATGGTGTGGTACTGGGCCGGACCGGACTTCCTGCCGGATGCACCGACCGATTACGGCTACCTTTGGGGCAAGGGCGCGCTTGATTTCGCCGGCGGCACCGTGGTCCATATCAACGCGGGCATTGCCGGCCTGGTCGGCTGTCTGATGATCGGCAAGCGGGTCGGGTTTGGCAAGGAAGCGACCCCGCCGCACTCGATGACCATGACCATGATCGGCGCGTCGCTGCTGTGGGTGGGCTGGTTCGGCTTCAACGCCGGCTCCAACCTGGAAGCCAATGGCGTCACCGCGGTAGCCTTCATCAACACTTTCGTGGCGACAGCTGCGGCGGCGGTGAGCTGGGCAATCCTCGAGCAGATCCATCATGGCAAGCCGTCACTGCTGGGTGCTGTCACCGGGGCGGTTGCCGGCCTCGTGGCGATCACGCCAGCTTCGGGCTACGCCGCGCCGCTGACCTCAATCATGCTCGGCTTCATGGTCTCACCGCTGTGCTACTTCTTCGTCAGCTATGTAAAGAACCGGCTGAAGTATGACGATACGCTCGACGTTTTCGGCGTGCACTGCATCGGCGGCATCTTTGGTGCACTCGGCACCGCCATTGTTGCCGATCCAGCGCTCGGCGGTCAGGGCTTCTTCGACTATACCGTCTTTCCGGCCGTCCCCGGAGCCTACGATATGGGCGGCCAGTTCGTCACCCAGCTCAAGGCGGTGCTGCTCACACTGGCCTGGTCGGGGATAGGGTCGGCGATCCTGTTCTTTGTGATCGACAAGATTTTCGGATTGCGTCCCGCCGAAGATGCCGAGCGCGAAG
>JANLQW010000146.1:0-15113 GCA_031368085.1 Novosphingobium sp.
CGCCGAATTATCAGATATGAGATTGTCAGCAATGATATCGCGAACAGGCTTCCCGCCAATACCACGAGTTGCGAAAGCTGGGTAAGCCCGTTGGGCGTCGTTGAAGTGACGGCGACGAGCCATGTGCGATTGCCGATCTGCAAGGGCTGCACGGTAGTTTTATGGGCCTTCGCTTGCAGCCGCCGCTCGACCAACAGGCGTGCCGGCCTCACGGCTCCATCGTAAATCGCGATGTTAACTGCCCGTGCCGCGGTCAGGCGAACAGCCGAGGCGAGCAATTCGGATGATATGAAGGGCGTATAAACGAAGCCGCGCAACCGCCCGGTGTCGAGCGCAAAAACTGGCATGTAGATCAGGAAGCCACTCCTTCCGGCGGAAGCCTGTTGCTGGACCAATTCCACCCTGCCCGTGGCGACCGGTTGGCGCAGCCGGGCAGCCTCGTCCATTGCCTGGCGGCGCATATTTTCCGAATACATATCGTAGCCAATGGCGGGACGGTTTACCGCAGACAACGGCGAAATATAAGTCACGGTCACCGCCGGCCGGGCGTCCCCCGCAGTCCGCGGCCAGACCTTGAAGGACGGAAAACCGCGCGTGCGCATGGTCCTCTCGAAGGCCGGTATTGCGCTGGCTTCGGTGCGCATGGCCCAGCCTAAACCGAGAGAGCCGTAGTTTTCGTCTTCGGGCAGCAGTTCTTTGCTCAATATCACCAGTTCGGCTTGCGAGGCAATCTTGCGTGCTTCGAACAGGCGAGCCGCAGCGCGCAGGAAGGCGATGTTTTCAGTCGTGCGCTGCCGCAATGCAGCAGAAATTTCAGTCGCGTTGCGTTCCAGCTCGACACTCCGCCGCCGCTCGTCGGACAGCTCGATCGTCGTGACGATCCCCAGGATCGCCAAGCAAACCAACAGAAACAGGATTATCGGCAGGCCGCGCGGATAGCGGTAAAACCAAGCCTGCTTTCGAACCTGCGCTAAAGGGTCTTTATCCATGTGCCGCCAACGCGTTTCGCCCAATCGGCGCAAAGCGTGTCACGGACTGGGACGGAACCACGGCCATCTGAAAGTGTTCCCCTAGTTCGCGGTTAACGGCCATGGAGCTTGACGCGGACATGGCCTAGCACGAGTATGAGGCACGCGATAATGGAGTTTGTGTTGATTGGGCCAAGGAACCGGGCGAAAGGGCTGTCATCGCAAGCCCGCCGCAAGCCAGGCCAAGAGCCTGACTGGACAGATGGTCTGCGCCGCCTTTACGATTCCATAATCGACGAGCCGCTCCCCAAAAGCTTTACGGATCTGCTCCAGCGCCTTGACGATGACGATGGCAAGTGATCAATCAGGCCGGACTGTCGCTGGAGAGGAATTCAAGGCCGAATTGCTGCAGGTGATACCTCACCTGCGCGCTTTTGCACGGGGTTTATGTGGCAGGCTGGATGTCGCGGACGATCTGGTGCAGGAAACCCTGGTTAAAGTCTGGATTGCGAAAGACCGCTTCACGGTCGGCTCGAACATGCGGGCCTGGACCTTCACGATCCTGCGCAACACCTACCTCAATGAGCTGCGGCGTAACCGCTTCAGCATGGATTATGATGAAGCCGTTGCCGAGGGGATATTGACCACCGGGCCGCATCAGGAAGGTCCGATCCACCTGTCCGATACCCACCACTTCCTGCTGCAACTGTTGCCCGAATATCGGGAAGCCTTGCTGCTCGTGGGAGCTGGCGGTCTCAGTTATGAGGAGGCAGCTCAGGTCGCCGGCTGCGCTGTCGGAACCATGAAGAGCCGCACCTCGCGGGCACGGGCGGGTTTGACCAAGCTTATGGACGGGACGGCAAAAATTCCCCGCGTCAAACTGTCGGCGGCCGATGCGGCAGCGGCTCTCATGACCGGCGTAACAATTGACGAAGCCGCAGGTTAGACACAGCACGGCGGAACCAACGCCAGCCAAGCTCGTTTTTACCTCAGTGAAACTTGGAACGTCCAAGTTGATTTCTGGAGGTGAATATGGGCATTATCATGTGGCTAATCGTTGGCGGCCTGATCGGCTGGCTGGCGAGCCTTATCATGCGGACCGATGGTCAGCAGGGCATCTTTCTCAATATAATCGTTGGCATCGTCGGCGCCTTCCTGGGCGGATTGATCCTTTCGGGTGGGACGATCAATCAGGGAGTCATTTCGGTGACCTCGATCCTGGTTTCGCTCTTGGGTGCGGTCATCCTGCTGGCGATCGTCAACCTGGTGCGTCGTGGTTCGGTACGGTAAGCGCGGCCAGTAACCGAGCGAGTTCGTCCGACAATTGAGTGGCCGCGCCGGATGACTCCGACGTGGCCATTTTGCCTGCGTCGAGAAGATTCAGACGGCGCTAATTCTAATTCCTGACCAGCGCCCGCAGCGCCGCGATCCTGTCGGCCTCATGCGCGGGCTTGTCGGCGCGGATGCGGTTGATGCGCGGGAAGCGCATGGCCAGGCCCGATTTGTGGCGCTTGCTGTCATGTATGGAGTCGAACGCCACTTCCAGGACCAGGCTCTTGTCGGTCTCTCGCACCGGGCCGAACCGGTTCACGGTATGCTGCCGGACATAGCGATCGAGCCATTTCAATTCCTCGTCGGTGAACCCGAAATAGGCCTTGCCAACCGGCAGCAGTTCGGCGCCGGCATCGGGGTCGCCGTCCCAGCAGCCGAAGGTGTAATCCGAATAGAACGAGGAGCGCTTGCCGCTACCGCGCTGGGCGTACATCAGCACGCAGTCGATCAGCAGCGGATCGCGCTTCCATTTGTACCACAGCCCGCTCCGCCGCCCGGCGACATAGGGGCTGTCGCGCCGCTTGAGCATGACGCCTTCGATGGCATCGTCGCGCGCGCGGGCACGGATGGCGGCGAGTTCCTCCATACTCTCCGCGTCGATGACGGCCGAAAGGTCGAAGTGTCGGGGATCGATCCGGGAGATGAAGCCCTCGAGCAGCGCCCGCCGCTGTTCCCAGCTCAGCCCGCGCAAATCTTCGCCCTCAGCAATAAGGATGTCATACAGCCGGACGAACGCGGGATAGTCCGCCAGCATCGCACGCGATACGGTCTTGCGGCCAAGCCTTTGCTGCAACGCATTGAAGCTGGCTGCCCCGCCAAGCTTGCCGCCCTGATGGCTGCCCCGCACCAGCAGCTCGCCATCGAGCACCGCCGGGATCGTCAGCGCAGCGGCGATTTCCGGGAAGGTCGCCGAGATGTCGTCGCCCGAGCGCGAGTACACCCTGGTTTCGCCCGCGACATGCACCAGCTGGACGCGAATGCCGTCCCATTTCCATTCGGCGGCATAGTCGTCCAGACTGACCAGCGTATCGTCCAGCGGATGCGCCAGCATGAACGGGCGGAACAGCGGCAGATCGCCGGTGGTGGGCGGCGACGCGCCGTTTGCGGCCCAGTCGAACAGCGGCGCATAGGGCGGCGTCTGTCCGTGCCAATATTCCTCGACATCGTCGATCGCCACGCCAAAGGCCTGGGCAAAAGCGACCTTGGCCAGCCGCGCCGAAATGCCGATGCGCATCGCCCCGGTCGCCAGCTTGATCAACGCGTAGCGGCCATTGGCATCGAGTCTGTCCAGCAGCGCGGCGAGTTCGCGCGATACCGTCGCCCGGGTCATGCCCGATAATGCGGCCACCGCCTCCGCTACATCGGGCGCGGAGGGGGCTTCGAGGGGATCGGGCCACAGCAGGCTGGCGGTCTCGGCAGTATCGCCGACAAAATCGCGGCTGAGCGCGTAAAGCACCGGATCGACCCGTTCCACCAGCAGGCTGCGGATGGTCGAGGCCTTGACCGCCGGAAAATCCAGTCCGTCGGTCAGTGCCGCCAGGGCCCAGCCGCGATCGGGGTCCGGGGTATGGCGCAGATACTCGGCGATCAGCGCCAGCTTGCCGTGGCGCGAGCGCGTGTAGACCAGCGCATCGACCAGGGCGGCAAAGGCTTCCACCTCAATCGTCCCCCTCAATCGTCTTCATCGTCATAGCCGACCAGCGCCAATGCGCGGGCGCGGCGCTGGTTGAGCTCGCACCAGCGCAGCAGCGCCGCTTCACGGCCGTGAGTAATCCAGCTTTCGGCCGGATTGACCTCGGTGATAGTCGCTGTGAGCTCATCCCAGTCGGCGTGGTCGGAGATGATCAGCGGCAGCTCGACATTGCGCTGCCGGGCGCGTGCACGCACCCGCATCCAGCCCGAGGCCATCGCGGTGAGCGGATCGGGCAGGCGGCGGCTCCAGCGGTCGTTGAGCGCGGAGGGCGGACACAGCACGATGGCCCCGGCGAGCGCGGCCTTCGGCATGCCGGCAACCAGCCGCAAGTCGCCCAGCGGCACACCCCACTCCTCATAAAGCCCGCACATGCGCTCCAGCGCGCCGTGCAGGTAAATCGGCGCGGTGTGGCCGGCGCGGCGCAGTTCGGCGATAACCCGCTGCGCCTTGCCGAGCGCATAGGCGCCGACCAGCACGCAGCGCTCCGGGTGGGCGGCAACGGCGGCGAGCAGCCGCGCGATCTCCTCGCCGATCGGTGGATGGCGGAACACCGGCAGGCCGAACGTCGCCTCGGTGATGAAGACATCGCATGGGGTGGGTGCAAACGGTGCGCAGGTGGGATCTGGCACGCGTTTGTAATCGCCCGTCACCACCACCCGTTCGCCGGCATGTTCGAGCAGGATCTGCGCCGACCCCAGCACGTGCCCCGCCGGGATGAAACTTGCCCGCACCCCGCCCGGCAGGCTGACACTCTCGCCATAGGCAAAACTGCGCGCCCCCTCCCCGGTGCCATAGCGCACCGCCATGATCGCCAGGGTTTCAGGAGTCGCCAGGGTCCGCGCATGGCCGCCGCGTGCGTGATCGGCGTGGCCATGGGTGACCAGCGCGGTCTCGACCGGCCGCGCAGGATCGATCCAGCAGTCCGCCGGGACGATATGAATGCCGAAGGGTTCGGCGCGGATCCAGGAAAAGTCGGCAGGCATCGGGGTTAAATGATCCGGCAGGCTGCGCGGTTCCGGTGGGACAAGCGCAGCGCAAAATCATGCTTGTCAATTAAATTAATGGAACATATTAAGAACACATGACCTCTTTGAATCGACTCGAAAAGCTCGCGATCCTTGCCGACGCGGCAAAATACGATGCGTCCTGCTCGTCCAGCGGCGCTGGCGGGCGCAAAGCGACGGGCCAGGCGATCGGCTCCACGACCGGCATGGGTATCTGCCACAGCTACGCGCCAGACGGGCGTTGCATTTCGCTGCTCAAAATCTTGATGACCAACATGTGCATGTTCGACTGCCAATTCTGCATCAACCGTTCTTCCAGCAACGTCCGCCGCGCTGCGTTTACGCCGCAGGAGGTTGTCGAACTGACGATGGATTTTTACAAACGCAATTACATCGAGGGGCTGTTCCTCTCATCGGGCATCATCCGCAGCCCGGATTATACGATGGAGCGGATCGTCGAGGTCGCCCGCTCGTTGCGCGAGGACCATGATTTCCGCGGCTATATCCATCTGAAAACCATACCCGGCGGGGATTCGGCGCTGCTCGCCAAAGCCGGGCGCTATGCGGACCGGCTGTCGATCAACATCGAATTGCCAAGCGACGCGGCGATTGCACGGCTGGCCCCCGAGAAAAACGGCGCCGCGATCCGCCAGACCATGGCCGGGCTGGGCACGCGCATCGCTGAGGCCCGGGCCGAGCGCAAGGTCTCGCGCAAGGCCCCGCAGTTCGCGCCGGCGGGCCAGAGCACCCAGATGATTATCGGCGTCGATGGCTCGAACGACGCCGAAATCATCGGATCGGCCAATGCGCTTTACGCGAGCTACAATCTGCGCCGGGTGTATTATTCCGCCTTCAGCCCGATGCCAGCAGCCGCCTGCCCGCCTCAGCCCCGCCGCTGCTGCGCGAACACCGGCTGTATCAGGCGGACTGGCTGCTCCGGTTCTACGGCTTTTCACTGGAAGAGATTGTTGCCGGTATGGACGGAGGCGCGCTCGATCTCGGAGTTGATCCCAAGCTGGCCTGGGCTTTGCGGCACCGCGCGCAGTTCCCTGTAGACGTCAACCGCGCCGACCGCGAAAGCCTGTTGCGCGTTCCTGGTCTGGGGGTGAAAGTCGTTACCCGCCTCCTTGCCACCCGGCGCTTGCGTCGCCTGCGGCTTGAGGATCTGGCGCTATTGTGCAAGTCGCCGGCGGCCGTACGGCCGTTCGTCATCGCGGCGAATTGGCATCCCGGCGCATCGCTCGATTCGGCCCAGCTAGCTGAGCGCTTGCGGCCTAAGCCGCGCCAGTTGGCGTTGTTCGGATGAGCGCGGCGCGCCAATCCAGACCTGCAAGGGCGCAACGGTCGGTTGTCCTCGACCGGCCGGACGATTTTGCCGCATGGCGCCGCGCCGCGCGCCAGCTTTTGAGCGATCAGATCGATCCGCGCGATGTCTTCTGGAGCGTGGCAGATGCAGCGGCTGCGCCCGATCTGTTTGGCGGCAGCGGGCCCCAGTTTGCCATGGGCGCCGAACTGGACGGCGCTGCCCCGCCCCCCTCGCCCTTGTGCATCACCAAGCCCTTGTTCGCGCTGCTCAAGGCCGCCGTGCTGCACCGCGATCCTGCCCGTTTCGCCCTCGCCTACCGATTGCTTTGGCGTCTGCGGGAACAGCCCCGTCTGCACGCGGATGCCGCCGACCGCGACGTCAGTGCGCTCGGCCGGCTCGCCCACCAGGTGCGGCGCGATATTCACAAGATGCATGCCTTCGTGCGGTTCCGCAGCCTCGGCGAAGCGGCGGACCGCGAGCGCTTTGCTGCGTGGTACGAGCCCGATCATCACATCACCTGCGCCGCCGCGCCGTTTTTTCGTGACCGTTTTGCCGGCATGGACTGGTTGATCGTCACGCCCGAGGCCAGCATCGCCTGGGACGGCGAACAGCTGCGCGAAGCGCCAGGCGGTTGCCGGAAGGACGTGCCAGCAGGCGACGGCGTCGAGGCGGAATGGCGGCAGTATTACACCAGCATTTTTAATCCGGCCCGGCTCAAAGTCGCGGCGATGACGCGCGAAATGCCGCGGCGGTTCTGGAACAATTTGCCCGAAGCGGACTTGATTCCAGCCATGATCCGCAAGGCACCGCAGCGTGTGGCGGCGATGGTGGCGACCCCGCCCCCCGCCTCGGCATGGCGAGCGGCACCAGCGACTGGCCTCGAGGGTCGTGCCATGTGCAACACGCTTGCTGAACTGAACCGCCAGCTCAGCGATACCGACATGCCGCCGTCCGACGGTTTTTCCGCGCGGATCGTGCCGGGCGAAGGGCCGGCGCAGGCCGCAATCATGCTGGTGGGCGAACAGCCGGGCGACGACGAAGACCAGCAAGGCCGCCCATTTATCGGCCCCGCTGGTCAGGTGCTGGGCGACGCGCTGACGCAGGCCGGGCTCGACCGCGCGCAGTGCTACGTCACCAATGCGGTTAAGCGGTTCAAATTCACCCAGCGTGGCAAACGGCGTCTGCATGCGACCCCGGGCGCGGGCGACATTGCGCATTACCGGTGGTGGCTGAACGAGGAAATCCGCCTCGTGGCCCCAAAACTGGTCGTCGCGCTAGGCGGCAGTGCCGTCCATGCGCTGACCGGCACTAAACAGCCCCTCAGCCGGTTGCGCGGCGAAGCGCGGTTGATGGCGGACGGACGCCCGTTACTGGTGACTGTCCACCCGTCCTATCTGCTTCGCCTGCCCGACGAACAGGGCCGGAAAATCGAGCATCAGCGGTTCGTCCGCGACCTTCAGCATGCCGCCACCCTCGTAAGCTGACCTGCGGCGCCATTCAGGGCAGCATCATTCGGAGCCTTGTCCCAGTTCGCTCGTTTGCGGGTGAGAGGAGAACAGGATTGCACGGCGCAACAGGATCGTCGCAGGAAGGTTGTCGCGCCGCCCGGGCCGACCTGAACTATGCCGACGACAGCGAACCGGGCATCACCCGCCGCCGGCGCGGCCGGTATTTCTCCTATTATGTCCCAACTGGCGAGCGCATCGCGAACCGCGACGAGATCGATCGGCTGCACGGCATTGGCATGCCGCCGGCCTATGAGCGCTGCTGGCTCAACCCCGATCCGACCGGGCACATCCAGGCGACCGGCTTCGACGCGCGTGGCCGCAAGCAATACCGTTATCACCCGGACTTCCGCGCCGAGCGTGAAGCCGGTAAATTCTCGCTGTGCCCGCAGTTTGGCGAGGCGCTGCCAGCGATGCGGCAACGGGTCGACCAAGCGCTGCGCAGCCGCAGCGTCAGCCGGGAACGCACGCTCGCGGCGCTGGTGCGGCTGCTGGATGTCGGCCGGGTGCGGGTCGGCAACGACGCCTATGCACGCGAGAATGGCAGCTTCGGCGCCTCGACGCTCCGTATGCGCCATGTTCGGCTGGAAGGCGGCGCGATCCGGTTGAGCTATCGCGGAAAGTCCGGGCAGATGCGCGACATGCGGGTGCGCGATGCCGGACTGCTGCGGTTCGTGCGCAACATGCAGGATTTGCCCGGCCAGCGCCTGTTCCAGTATCTGGACGCCGACGGTCAGCGCCACGAGGTGGGATCGAGCGACGTCAATGCCTTTATCCGCGAGACGATGGGCGCGGAATTTTCGGCCAAGCACTTCCGGACCTGGGGCGGAACCCTGGTCGCTTTCGAGGTTTGGCTGGCGTCGAAGGGGCAGATCGGTCTCAAACCGGCACTGCAACTGGTGGCCGAAGCGCTGGGCAACACGCCGGCAATCAGTCGCAAGAGTTATGTCCACCCCGCAGTGCTCGCCGCGCTGAAAGCTCCCGGCGAAACCGAAATGCCGCTGCGGTTGCCGCGCGCCAGGCGCTGGCTCAGCCGCGAAGAGCGCGCCCTGATCGAATTCCTGCGCCAAGCTGCGCAAGAGCGCCGGTAATGCCCCGCGCCGACCCCCTTACGACGTACAACGCCAAGCGGGACTTTACCCGGACGCGCGAGCCGCCAGGCAAGGTCGCCGAGGCCAAAGGCAATCGTTTCATCGTCCAGAAGCATGCCGCGACCCGGCTGCACTGGGATTTTCGGCTGGAGGTGGACGGCGTGCTCAAGAGCTGGGCGGTGACCAGGGGGCCAAGCGCCGACCCAGCCGACAAGCGCCTGGCGGTGCGTACCGAGGACCATCCGCTCGACTATGCCGAGTTCGAGGGGGCGATTCCCAAAGGCGAATATGGCGGCGGTACGGTGATGCTGTGGGACCAGGGCACCTGGGCGCCAGTCCCCGGCAAAAGCGCGGACGACCTGGACGATGGCCATCTCCACTTTACCCTCAACGGCAAGCGGATGAAGGGCGAGTGGCTGCTCGTCCGGATGAAGGGCCGGCCCGGCGAAAAGCGGGAGAACTGGCTGCTGCGCAAGATCGCCGACGAAGCGGCGGGCAGCGGCGATGCCCTGGTCGAAAAGGAGCTGAACAGCGTGCTCACTGGCCGCAGCATGGCCGAAATCGCGGCGGACAGGGGCGGCACCCAGTCTCTTGCTGGCGCAAAAGGCGCGGAGTTCAAGCGGAAGATGGCTGCGGCTGGGGCGCATAACGCCAGGGTCGGGCACAAGCGCGCCGGCAAACGCAGGGCTAACGCGGCTCCGCCTGGCTTTATCGCGCCGCAGCTCGCCACGCTGGTCGATGCGGTGCCGACCGGCAATGGCTGGATGCACGAGATCAAGTTCGACGGCTACCGGGCGATGATCGCGGCGGTCGGCGATCACGTTGTCGTCTATACCCGCAACGGGCTCGACTGGACTGAAAAATTCACGCCGTTGGTGCGCCATATCGCCGGTCTCAACCTCCCGCCGGCACTGATCGATGGAGAGATCGTGGCGCTGGACAGCGAGGGCAATCCGGATTTCTCGACGCTGCAAGCCGTGCTCAAACGCGGACACGGCGCGCAAAGTGAGGCGAACCCGCTCAGCTTCTTCGCCTTCGACTTGTTGAGCCTGGACGGCCAGGACCTGCGGCCCCTCACCAATATGGAGCGCAAGGCGCGGCTTGAGGCGCTGCTGCATGACGCAGCACCACCGATCCTGGTTGCCGATCACATCATTGGCGGCGGCGAGGCGCTGTTTCGGGCGATGTGCGCTGCGGGGCAGGAGGGGATCATCGCCAAGCGGGTGGACGCGCCCTACTGCAGCAAGCGCACCGCCAGCTGGGTCAAGGTCAAATGCACCCTGCGGCAGGAGTTCATTATTGTTGGCTGGCAAAAGAGCACGGCGAAGGGCCGCAGTTTCTCGTCGCTGCTGCTGGCGCAGAAGGAGGGCAAGGGGCTGGTCTACAAGGGCAAGGTCGGAACCGGCTTTAGTCGGGAGAGCATGGCGCAGCTGGCAGACGCTCTTGCCCAGCTGGGCCGCGATACCGCCCCGCTTGAGGTTCCCCGCACCGAGGCGCGCGGGGCGCAATGGGTCGAGCCAGGGCTGGTCGCCGAAGTGGGCTTCGCCGAACTCACCGGCGAGGGCCGGGTCCGCCACGGCAGCTTTCTGGGCCTGCGGTCGGACAAGCCGGCCCAAGACGTGAAGCCGGAGCAAGCACAGCCCGCGCCGAAGCTGCAAAGCCGCGTGAAGATCAGTTCGGCCGAGCGCATCATCTTTCCCGAAACCGGGCAGACAAAGGGCGATTTGGCCCAATATTACGCAGCCGTCGCTCCGCTGATGCTGCCGTTTGCCGGCAATCGTCCAGTCAGTCTGGTTCGCTGTCCGCAAGGCCGCGGCAAGAAATGCTTTTTCCAGAAGCACGACAGCGGTTCGTTCGGCGACCACGTCGGCCATGTATCGATCCGCGAGAAAGACGGCGGTTCGGAAGATTACCTCTATATCCGCGATGCCGACGGACTGCTCGCCTGCGTGCAGATGGGGACGATCGAATTCCACGGCTGGCTCTCGCGCGCCGATGCGGTGGAGCGGCCAGACCGGATGATCTTCGATCTCGATCCCGACGAAGGCCTGGACTTTGCCAAAGTGGTCTCCGCTGCGAAATTCCTCCATGATCAACTTGCCGAAATCGGACTGGTGAGTTTCCCGATGCTTTCTGGCGGGAAAGGCGTGCATGTGGTTGTGCCGCTGACCCCTGACCATGACTGGGAGGTGCACAAGGATTTCGCCCGGCGCTTTGCCGAGGCGCTGAGCACCGCCCAGCCGGATCGCTTCGTCGCGACGATGAGCAAGGCGAAGCGCAAGGGCCGAATATTCATCGACTGGCTGCGCAACCAGCGCGGCAGCACGGCCATCCTGCCCTACTCCGCCCGCGCCCGGCCCGGCGCGCCGGTGGCAGTGCCGATTAGCTGGGGCGAGCTGGAAGACCTTGAGAACGCGAATTCGGTTTCGATCCGCGATGCGAACGAATTGCTTGCGCGCGCTCAGCGCAAGGAGCTAGCCGGCTGGGGTTTCACCTCACAAAAATTGCCTGATATCTGAATGGTTTTCCCGAGTGAACCGGCTTCACACTCCGCGCGGGAAGCACCACGGCGGAACCAATTGCTTGAACATACGTTAAACATGGGTCGAACGGCCACGCGCGTGTGGCTCCGGCTATAGGAGAGTTTGATGGGCATTATTCTTTGGCTTATCGTTGGCGGGGTTGTTGGCTGGCTGGCGAGCATGATCATGCGGACCGATGGTCAGCAGGGTATTCTACTCAACATCGTCGTCGGCATCGTTGGCGCATTTCTGGCTGGCCTGGTTTTTTCTGGCGGCACGATCAATGACGGCGCGCTGAACCTGACATCGATTCTGGTATCGCTCGTGGGTGCGGTCGTACTTCTGGCGATCGTCAATCTGGTTCGCCGCGGACGCGTCCGCTAACAATACTCAACATTGCTGAATCTCCGGAACCCTCGACCCACGCGGTCGAGGGTTTTTGGCGTTCCAAAACCGGTGGCCGCGTCGGAAATTCGGCTGCGCGACTCGCGTTGTCGATTGGGCACAGCGGCTATCCCGCCGGGAAGCATTGTTTGATCTCCCGGTGTGAATAAGCTCGATGAATCAGAAGCATCGGCAAGAGGTTAACAGTCTGGAAGAAGTTCCCACTGCCGGGTATGATGGAACCGGGCAACCGGGGCAGACGTCATGCACGGCAATCGATTCAGTACGTCACAGAAGTTGGCCGGATTGGCGCTAACACCTGTTGTGCTCACTCTCCTCCTGGCGAAAGATGTCAGCCCGGGCTTGCCCATCCCTGCCGAGCCGCAGGATAGCGCCCGGCGCGCAGCCTTCGACTCAATCGGCAAGGGCGCTAACGTTCCAATCCGCTTCGCAACGTCTTCGGTGTTCATCGCCGAACCGCTGGCAACCCGCCCTGCGCGCGCGATTTTGGAGATCAGCAAAACCGCGCGTCCTGTCGCACTGACCGATACCGTGGCACTTGATCCGCCCGCACCAGCAGCGCCAGCCAGCGAGATCGCCGCGCCCGCACAGGCAGCCATACAGCCGGTCGAAACTGTGCTTGTGCCAACCGAGGCGGTTCAGACTGCGCCGGCAGACCTGCATGGCGTGCCCAGCGCGGCGAGCACGCAGCCAGTATTGAGCGAACGGGCCACCCCTCAATCAGCGGTGCCAGTCGCAGTTGCGGCCAATCCTCCCGAGGCGGGGGACGACGCACTTCTTGCCGTCAAGCCGCCAGAAGCCATTCCAGAGCCCGTGCCGGGTCTGCCCGGCAGTAGTTCGGCGGAACAGGCATCTTCCTTGGCGCAAACCCAGCCTCGATCCGCGCCAATGATGCAGCCAGCGCCCGTGCAGACGGTCGTTATTGCGGACTGGAAGTATGCAATTCCGTCCGAAGTCCGCGATGCCAACATCCAGTCCTTTGTTGGGCAGGCCGAACCCGATGCCGATGCGGCGTCGGCCAAACCCGCCGCCCCCCCTTCCCGTGCGCTGAGCAGTGGACGCATTGCCCATCGCACGCCCGCGCAGCTGGCACCGGCGCACAACGGCACGGCGGCAGGAACAAAAGGCACGCGGCGCGGGCCAGTCATCGCCGCGCCAGCGCAGCCGCATGGCAAGTACCGCATGGCGGGCAATGCCATAGAGTTCGAGCTGCCGGTCGAAGTCAATGGCGAGCAGCTGGGCAATGTGACGTTGCACATCCAGCCTGACCAGCAGATCGCCCTGCAATTAAGCGAGTTGGTCGCGCTTTTCGCCCCGCATCTTGATCCGCAACTGCTGCGGGCGCTGAGCGGAACGCAGACTGCCGAGGAATATGTGCCCTTCGGCAAACTGCGCGCAGCCGGAATAGATATCCGCTACGACGGCGCCCGCGATCAGATCCGGCTCAGCGTGGCGCAACCTTGAGCGCGGTTAGGCTGCGGCCCGGATGATTTGACAATCATGCGCAGATCGTTTTTGCCCGGCACAATATCTAAGGCGCGGCCCACTCGGTACGGACCTCACTTGCTGCGCGCTGCCGTTGCTATAGGCGCCATTGCGACTGCTCAGGGGGCATCGGCGCAAGATGCTTCGGCGCCTGCGGCGAGCGAGACTGTCAGCGCAGCCCCAATCTCCGCAGTAAACCAAATCTCCGCAGCAAATTCGCCGAAGGGCAATTTGCTCGGCTGTGCAGTCGCAGGTGCGCCTCAAGCCGATCCCCTTGTAAAATCGACAAACGAACCGCCAGCCGATACTGCGGCACAAGCTGCCGACGATTACGCGGCGCTACCGGTGCCCGAAGCAAGCGTGACGTTGGAGCAACCGTCGAGGGGGTGCGCCGCGCCGCCGGTGCGGCCGGACGCGCCCGATATTTTCGGCATGGCCGCTACGCCGGTCAGCATCCGCGCAACCCGTCAGGATTGGGAGGCCGCGCGCACCGGGTTGCCAGCTGATGCGCACGGTCCCTGGGACGAATTGCTGGGAGAGGCCAGGCGATTGGCCAGGGTCAATCCGCTCGATATGGTTAACCGGTGGGTCAACTGGCATGTGCTCTATCAGGACGACCGCAATGGCGATGCCTGGTCGAGCGCGGCGGAAACCCTGCGGCGCGGCACCGGCGACTGCGAGGATCTGGCGATCGTCAAAATGGCCTTGCTCACCGAACTGGGTATTGGACCTGATGATATGTTCCTGGTCGTCGTGCGCCAGAAAGCGCGCGGGGCGGATCATGCGGTCTTGGCGGTTCGGCGCGAGGGCGCGATGGTGGTGCTGGACAGCCGTACGGATGTTCTCCAACCGGCGGCCGCGCTGGGCGACGCCTATCAACCAACTCTGAGCTACAGTGGCTCCTTCGCCTGGATCTACGGCTATCGCACGAGCAATGCCGGCGATACTCCGGCGGCAGCCCTGTCCCCGTCAGCCTTGCCGTAATTTACCAGCTCGAAAGTCAGGAAAACTGCGACTTCAAGCATGATCAAAGACCGCACCAACGCTTAGTGGTTAATGAACTTGAAACCATCTTTAATAATCGCCTACATTTATACGACAGGTGGAAAGTTCGCAGCTGAGTCGCGGGCAGTACGGGGCAAAAGCCAACCATCTCAAATATAGGGTCGCAGGATCGGCAGACGTGGACGCCTAATGGCGGCTCCACGAAGCTGGCCTGCGTATGGGAAAATGCCGGTTGCGCCTCGAACCAGGACGACCGGCTGCAAGGCAAGGGCAAGTCCATGGACTACGAAACCACGCGCGACACCGGTTCTGAAACCGAGATCACCCATATGGTTGCGGAAATCGCAGCAGCTGCGGTCGCAGCGGATCGGGCCGGTGCCGTGCCGCTGCTGCCCAATGCGGAAAACGTCATCGTTCTGCCAGCCGGCGCAACCCTCGACGATATCACCGTCAACGGCCGCGATCTGGTCATACAGCTCGACGATGGCCGGGTGTTCATCATTCCCGATGGCGCAATCTATGTGCCGCAGATCGTCATTGACGGGGTCGTCGTGCCCCCGCTCAACCTTGCCGCCCTGCTGATCGGCGAACAGCCGCAGCCCGCCGCCGGCGTTGTTTCCAGCTCCGGCGGCAATTTTGCCCAGGATGCCGGCCCGATCCAAGCAGCCTTCGATCGTGGCGATCTGCTGCCTTACACCGAACTCGCCTTCCCCGAGCAGCCGGACAAGGAAGTCATCCCGCAGCCGATCAACAACACGCCGACGACCATCATCATCACGCCCGACAACCCGGCCGGC
>JANLQW010000184.1:0-5700 GCA_031368085.1 Novosphingobium sp.
GTGACCCCGCCGTGGACCAGATAGTCCGACAGCTGCTCGGCCACTTGAATCGCGACGTTGACCTGCGCCTCGTCGGTCGAAGCACCGAGATGCGGGGTAGAAATGAAGTTGGGCGTGCCGAACAGCGGCGATTCCTTGGCCGGCTCCTTGGCGAACACATCAAGCGCAGCGCCCGCGACCTGACCAGAATCGAGTGCTTCCTTCAGCGCCACTTCATCGATCAACCCGCCGCGCGCGCAGTTGATGATCCGCACGCCCTTCTTCGTCTTGGCGAGATTTTCGCGGCTGAGGATGTTGCGGGTCTGATCGGTCAAGGGCGTGTGCAGCGTGATGAAATCGGCACGTGCGAGCAGATCGTCGAGCTCGACCTTCTCGATGCCCAGTTCCACCGCGCGCTCGGGCGAGAGGAACGGATCAAACGCGATAACCTTCATCCTGAGGCCCAGCGCGCGGCTGGCGACGATCGAGCCGATATTGCCCGCACCAATCAGACCGAGCGTCTTGCCGGTGACTTCGACGCCCATGAAATCGTTCTTGGGCCATTTGCCGGCCTGGGTCTGGGCATTGGCTTCGGGGAGCTGGCGGGCGAGCGCGAACATCAGCGCGATGGCGTGTTCGGCGGTGGTGATCGAGTTGCCGAATGGGGTGTTCATCACCACGATCCCGCGCACCGAGGCGGCCGGAATATCGATATTGTCGACCCCGATCCCGGCGCGGCCGACGACCTTGAGCCGGACCGCCTTGTCGATCAGTTCCTTGGTCAGTTTGGTGGTCGAGCGGATCGCGAGGCCATCATACTGGCCGATGATTTCGCCCAGTTCCTCGGGGGTCTTGCCGGTAATGACATCGACGTCGCAGCCGCGCTCGCGGAAGATCTGCTCTGCCTTGGGGTCCATCTGATCGGAAATGAGTACGCGGGGTTTGGTCATAATTCTTCCATTCAAATTATTCGTCACCCTGAACTTGTTTCAGGGTGCATCGCGCCTCCGGGGCCGTTTGCGCGTGGGGGAAAGCGGGCTCTGAAACCAGTTCAGCGTGACGGTTCAATTCTTGAGCGAGGCGTAAGCCCAATCGAGCCAGGGGCCCAGCGCCTCGATATCGGCACAGTCCACCGTCGCGCCGCACCAGATGCGCAGGCCCGGCGGGGCATCGCGGTAACCGGCGATGTCATAAGCCGCATCCTCATTTTCGAGCAGGCCGGCGAAAGCCTTGATGAACGCCTCGTCCGCACCGGCAACCGACAGGCAGACCGAAGTCTTGGACCGGGTCGCCGGATCGGCGGCGAGATGGCTAAGCCAGTCGCGCTCCGCGACAATCTTGTCCAGCGCCTCCGCATTGGCGGTGCAACGCGCTTGCAACGCCGGCAATCCGCCCAGTCCCTTGGCCCATTCGAGCGCAAAGATTGCGTCTTCCACCGCCAGCATCGAGGGGGTGTTGATCGTCTCGCCCTTGAAGATGCCCTCGGACAGCTTACCCTTGGCGGTCAGGCGGAACACCTTCGGCAGCGGCCAGGCCGGCGTATAGCTTTCCAGACGTTCTACGGCGCGCGGTCCGAGGATCAGCACCCCGTGCCCGCCCTCGCCGCCCAATACCTTCTGCCACGAGAAGGTGGCGACATCGATCTTGTCCCACGGAATGTCGTAGGCGAACACCGCGCTGGTCGCATCGGCGAAACTGAGGCCCTCGCGATCATCCGGAATCCAATCGCCATCCGGCACCCGCACGCCCGAGGTGGTGCCGTTCCAGGCGAACAGCACGTCGCTGCCCCAGTCGATCTGGCTGAGGTCCGGAAGCTGGCCGTAGTCGGCGCGGATTACTGCCGGGTCGAGTTTGAGCTGTTTGACCGCATCGGTCACCCAACCCTCGCCGAAGCTTTCCCAGGCAAGCGCGGTGACGCCCCGCGCGCCCAGCATCGTCCACATCGCCATTTCGAAGGCACCGGTATCGGACCCGGGGACGATGCCGATGCGGTGAGTGTCGGGCAATGCCAGCAGCTCGCGCATCAGATCGATGCAATATTGCATCCGTGCCTTGCCGATCTTCGCGCGGTGTGAGCGGCCGAGGCTTGTCGTGGCGAGCTTGTCGGGAGAAAATCCGGGCGGCTTAGCGCAGGGCCCGGATGAGAAAAACGGCCGCGCGGGTTTGCGGCCCGGCATCGTGGGCGTGCGCGCAGGCGCGCCCTGGGAAGGCATTTGTACAGTCATGTCAAGACTCTCCTCACAGAGAGCACGCGCGGCGTTGGGACCGCGTGGCCCGCCCGGGGCCTTAGAGGCACGCGGGGTTATGTCAAGTCGTCAGGGCAGCCTCTGTCCACCCGGGAACTAAATGCTGCACCAGCGATTTACAGCGAAGGAAACAACGGAGGACAAATTATGGCTGAATATCGCACCGATGACGGTCACCCGGTGGAAGTCAAGCGCCGCAGGGGCATGGGAGGCGTGCTGGGAATGATCCTCCTGCTTGCCGTGGTTGTGATCGGCATTTTGTTTGCGACCGGATTTTTCAGCGCAAACGTAACCGAGGGTCAAATGCCGGCGGTGAGTGTCAAGGCTGATGCTGGTTCGCTTCCGAACGTGGATCTGAATTCCAAGCAGGTCGTCGTGGGCACCAAGCAAGCCACGGTCGAGGTGCCGACCGTCAACACCAAGAAGGAAACGATCGACGTGCCAGTCGTCGGCGTCAAGGACTGACGCTGCTCTCGCCTGGATTATTAGCATTGGCAGGGGTCTCGTTCAGTCGGGCCCCTGCTTTGCGCGTGGGTCAGGGCAGTTAGGCCCGGGCTCCCCCTCGTCTCGGGAACGCGTTGACATCGCCGGGTTCGCCTCCTACATGACGTGTTCGCTCGGCGCTTCGAGCAAGACTGGTCCATGCGCGGGGACCGGTCCACGAAGGAAGCACCCGGGTAACCATCTGACGCAAGTGGCTGCGGGTCGCGGGTTTTCCGAAAGGAAATCAGGCGTCATTGCGGCCTTTTCGCATTGGCTGGCGCAATCCCCCGCGCGCGGCATGAATTCTTTTAGCAAAGAGGCGAATTTCCTTCATGGCAACCAAGCCCATTTCCGCTGGCGTGACGCCCCGTTCGGCCAAGAAGCGCATCCGCAAGATCTTCGGCGACATCCATGCAGTGGTGCAGATGCCGAATCTGATCTAGGTCCAGCGGGAAAGCTATGAGCAGTTCCTGCGCTCCGATCCCGCGATCGGTTATGTCTCGGGCCTGGAAAAAACGCTGCGATCCGTGTTCCCGATTCGCGACTTCGCCGGCACCAGCGAACTCGACTTCGTGCATTATGTGCTGGAAGACCCGAAATACGACACCACCGAATGCCGCCAGCGCGGCATTACCTATGCCGCGCCGATGAAGGTGACGTTGCGGCTGATCGTGTTCGAAGTCGATACCGAAACCGAGACCCGCTCGGTACTCGATATCAAGGAGCAGGACGTCTACATGGGCGACATGCCGCTCATGACCGAAAACGGCACTTTCGTGATCAACGGCACCGAACGCGTGATCGTCAGCCAGATGCACCGCTCGCCCGGCGTGCTGTTCGACCATGACCGCGGCAAGACGCATTCATCCGGCAAGTTCCTGTTCGCCGCGCGGGTGATCCCCTATCGCGGCTCCTGGCTGGACTTCGAATTCGACGCCAAGGACATCGTCAACGTCCGCATCGACCGCAAGCGCAAGCTCCCGGTGACATCGCTGCTCTATGGCCTTGGTCTCGACGCCGAGCAGATCCTCGACGTGTTCTACGACAAGGCCCGCTGGAAGCGCGGCGAAGGCGGTTGGCACGTGGCCTATGTCGCCGATCAGTGGCGCAGTCAGAAGCCGTCGTTCGACATCGTCGATGCCAAGTCGGGCGAAGTGATCTTCCCCGCCGGCACCAAAATCAGTCCGCGCGCCGCTACGAAAGCCGGGAAGGACGGCCTCGCCGAACTGCTGATTCCGACCGAGGAAATCTTCGGCCGTTATGCCTCCACCGACGTGATCGACGAGACGACCGGCCGCATTCACGTTGAGGCCGGCGACGAAGTCAGCCCGGAAAACCTCGAATCGCTCGACAAGGCCGGGATCGATCATCTCGACCTGCTCGACATCGACCACGTCAACACCGGCCCGTGGATCCGCAACACGATGCAGGCCGACAAGGCCGAGAACCGCGAGATGGGGCTGGAGGCGATTTACAAGGTGATGCGCCCGGGTGAGCCGCCAA
The DNA here is from genome assembly GCA_031368085.1 of Novosphingobium sp. Lineage (GTDB taxonomy): Bacteria > Pseudomonadota > Alphaproteobacteria > Sphingomonadales > Sphingomonadaceae > Novosphingobium. The sequence continues at coordinate 4,212 of JANLQW010000184.1, forward strand.
CCAAGGAAACCGCTGAAGCGCTGTTCGAAGGCCTGTTCTTCGATGGCGACCGGTACGACCTGTCAGCCGTTGGCCGGGTCAAGCTCAACATGCGCCTGGCGCTCGACGCCGAGGATACCGTCACCACCCTGCGCACCGAGGATATCCTCGCCGTGGTCAAGGAACTGGTCAACCTCAAGGACGGCAAGGGCGAGATCGACGATATCGACAATCTCGGCAACCGCCGGGTGCGCTCGGTTGGCGAGCTGCTGGAAAACCAGTACCGCGTCGGCTTGCTGCGCATGGAACGTGCGGTCAAGGAGCGGATGAGTTCGGTCGATGTATCGACCGTGATGCCGAACGACCTGATCAATGCCAAACCGGCAGTCGCCGCAGTCCGCGAATTCTTTGGCTCGAGCCAGCTGTCGCAGTTCATGGACCAGACCAATCCGCTGTCGGAAGTTACCCACAAGCGCCGGGTATCGGCGCTCGGGCCGGGCGGGCTCACGCGCGAGCGCGCGGGCTTCGAAGTGCGCGATGTCCATCCGACCCACTACGGCCGCATCTGCCCGATCGAAACCCCGGAAGGCCCGAACATCGGCTTGATCAACTCGCTCTCGACCTTCGCCCGGGTCAATAAATACGGCTTCATCGAAACGCCATACCGCAAGGTCATCGACGGCAAGGTGACGCGCGACGTGATTTATCTCTCGGCGATGGAAGAGCAGAAGCACACCGTCGCCCAGGCATCGGCCGAAACCAATGCCGACGGCAGCTTCGTCGATGAGTTGATCTCGGCGCGGGAGGCGGGTGAATTCGTCATGGCGCCGCGCGATCACGTAACGCTGATGGACGTTTCGCCGAAGCAGCTGGTCTCGGTCGCCGCTTCGCTGATCCCGTTCCTGGAAAACGACGACGCCAACCGCGCGTTGATGGGTTCCAACATGCAGCGCCAGGCGGTGCCGCTGATCCGGGCCGAAGCGCCGTTCGTCGGCACCGGCATGGAAGAGACGGTTGCCCGCGATTCCGGTGCGGCAATCGGCGCCCTGCGCGGCGGCATCGTCGATCAGGTCGATGCGGCGCGTATCGTCATCCGCGCCTCGGGCGATATCGAGGCCGGCCAGTCCGGCGTCGACATCTACACCCTGCAAAAGTTCCAGCGTTCCAACCAGAACACCTGCATCAACCAGCGCCCGCTGGTGAAGGTGGGCGAGACGGTCGAGACCGGCGATATCATTGCCGACGGTCCCTCGACCGAACTCGGCGAGCTGGCGCTGGGGCGCAACAGCCTCGTCGCCTTCATGCCGTGGAACGGCTACAACTACGAGGATTCGATCCTCATCTCCGAACGCATCGTCAAGGACGATGTCTTCACCTCGATCCACATCGATGAATTCGAAGTCATGGCGCGCGACACCAAGCTTGGGCCGGAAGACATCACCCGCGACATTCCCAACGTCGGCGAGGAAGCACTTCGCAACCTCGACGAGGCGGGCATCGTCTACATCGG
>JANLQW010000190.1:0-4947 GCA_031368085.1 Novosphingobium sp.
GCCATGCAAAGGCGCGAATTGGTGTCGATATTGCCAGAGCCAACGAAACCCTTCATCAGCTTGTTGGCGGCGTAGTAGTCCTCGGTAAGCAGCTGGCCGGAGACATAGAAGCCAACGCTGTCCGGGCCATGCTGGGCGATGCAGGTGCGCATCCGTTCGGCCACGGCGTCCAGCGCGGTGTCCCAGCTGGATTGCCGCTCGCCGATCATTGGATGCAGCAGGCGGCCCTCTAGCCCAACCGTCTCGCCGAGATGCGTGCCCTTGGAGCAGAGCTTGCCGAAATTGGCGGGATGGTCCTTGTCACCCTCGATCCGCACCGCGCGCGCGCCGGTGGCGGTGGCAGAGATGCCGCAGCCGACGCCGCAATAGGGGCAGGTGGTACGAACCCGGCGCATTACGCCGCCTTTGCCGCCCCGACCGGATTAACCACCGCCGCGCGCAGCAAGTAAAGCCGCCCGGCGTCGAGCCGCAGTGGGATAGTGGGCACGCATGCTCCCTGTTCGTCAGCTCCGTCACCCAGCGCCTCGCCGGTCTTGAGCGAGATGTTCCAATTGTGCAGCGGACAGGTGACGACATTGCCGTGAACAATGCCCTGGCTAAGCGGTCCCTGTTTGTGCGGGCAGCGGTTGACCAGCGCGTAAAAGCTGTGGTCGAGGGTATGGAAGATGGCGATTTCCGTACCGCCGCGCACCGGCAAAGTCCGCGCGGTTCCGGGGGCGATCTGGTCGGCCGGGCCAATATCGAGCCAGTCTCCGATCATCGGGCGTACTCCAGCGGCCGCACTTCGGCGAGGTGCTGGTGGAGGTCGGCATCGGCACCGGCGGCGCGCTTCGCCCAAGGATCATCCTGCATGAACTGCTGCGAATAGCGGAACCGCGCGGCCAGTGCGCGCACTGCATCGGGATCGCCGAACAGTCCGGCTTTGACATGATCGAGTCCGACCCGTTCGATCCACGGCGCGGTGCGTTCGAGGTAATGCGCCTGCTCGCGGTAAAGCTGGATAAAGGCGGCGCAATGTTCCATCGCCTCCGCTTCGGTGGCGACTTTGCACAGCAGGTCGGTCACCCGCACCTTGATCCCGCCATTGCCGCCGACGTGCAGCTCATATCCGCTATCGACACAAATCACGCCGAAGTCCTTGATCGTCGCCTCGGCGCAATTTCTTGGGCAACCCGATACCGCGATCTTGAACTTGTGCGGCATCCAGCTGCCCCAGGTCATCTGCTCGATCTGCACCCCGAGCCCGGTCGAATCCTGGGTGCCGAAGCGGCACCATTCGCTGCCGACACAGGTCTTCACCGTGCGCAGCGATTTGCCGTAGGCGTGGCCCGAGACCATGCCGGCGGCGTTCAGATCGGCCCAGACGGCAGGCAGATCCTCTTTCTTGATGCCAAAGATGTCGAGCCGCTGGCCGCCGGTGACCTTGACCATCGGCGCGTTGAACTTTTCCACCACATCGGCGATCGCGCGCAGCTCACGCGGGTTGGTGAGGCCGCCCCACATCCGCGGGACCACCGAATAGGTGCCGTCCTTCTGGATATTGGCGTGCATCCGCTCGTTGACGAAGCGGCTCTGCTGGTCATCGGCATATTCGCCCGGCCAGGCGCATAGCAGGTAGTAGTTGAGCGCCGGGCGGCAGGAGGCGCAGCCATCGGGTGTCGACCAGTGCAGCTCCTGCATCAGCTGCGGGATCGCCCTGAGCTGCTTTTCCGGGATCAGGCGGCGGACGTCGTCGTGGGTGAAGCTGGTGCATTTGCATACTGTCTTCGCCTTGCGCTCGACCTCGCCGCCCAGCGTCAGGCTGAGCAGGCTCTCGACCAGGCCGGTGCAGGAGCCGCAGCTGGCCGAGGCCTTGCAGACCGAGCGGACCGCATCGAGGCTGGTTGCGCCGCCTTCGATGCACTTGACCACCGCGCCCTTGGAAACGCCGTTGCAACCACAGATCTCGGCAGCGTCCGAGAGGTCGGCAACGGCGGCATTAGGGTCCGCTAGCGCACCCCCGGACGCGAAAGCCTGACCAAAGATCAGCGCCTCCCTGATGTCGGAGATGTCTGCGCCCTGCTTCAACAAATCGAAATACCAGTTGCCATCTGCGGTATCGCCATAGAGCACCGCACCTACCACACGGCTTGCGCGAACGATGACGCGTTTGTAGATCCCGCGCGCGGCATCGCGCATGACGATGTCCTCCGCGCCGTCGCCGCCGGAGAAATCGCCGGCCGAAAACACGTCGATGCCGGATACCTTGAGTTTGGTTGAGGTTACCGATCCTTCGTAGCCCGACGGGTCTCCGGTCACATGATCGGCCAGCGCCCGGCACATGTCCCACAGCGGCGCGACCAGTCCGTAGCAGGCGCCGCGGTGCTGGACGCATTCGCCGACCGCCATCACCGCCGGATCCGAAGTGACCATGTGATCGTCGACCAGAATGCCGCGTTCAACATCGATCCCGGCCGACTTGGCCAGAGCGGTGGCGGGGCGGATGCCCACTGCCATTACGACGATATCGGCGGGAATTTCGCTGCCGTCTTTCAATTTCACGCCAGCGACATGACCGTCTTTGGCGAGGATTTCGACGGTATCCGCGCCGGTCAGGATCACTTGGCCGCGCCGTTCCAGTTCGGCCTTGAGCAGCCAGCCGGCCGCCTCGTCGAGCTGACGCTCCATCAGCGTCGGCATGAGATGGATGACCGTGACAGCCATACCGCGCAGCGAAAGGCCATGCGCTGCCTCCAGCCCGAGCAGGCCGCCGCCGATCACCACCGTCGAGCCCCCGCGCTCGGCCGCAGCGAGCATCTTGCCCACGTCATCCAGATCGCGGAAGGTGACGACGCCGGGCAGATCCTTGCCGGGGATCGGAATGATAAAGGGATCCGAGCCAGTTGCGATCAGCAGCCGGTCATAGGGCTCGACCCGGCCCGAGCGGGCGATGACCGTCTGAGCCCTGCGGTCGATCTGCACCACCGGATCGCCCGAGATCAGCGTGATGCCGTTATCGGTGTACCAGGCGGCATCATTGATGACGATATCGTTGAACTCTTTCTCGCCAGCCAGCACCGGCGAGAGCATGATGCGGTTGTAGTTCACCCGCGGCTCAGCGCCGAATATCGCGATGTCGAACCGGGCGGAATCGCGGGCGAGGATTTCCTCCACCGCGCGGCATCCGGCCATGCCGTTGCCGATCACGACCAGCCGCTCGCGCATCTGACCATCCCGGGCATTGAAATTCATCGGCGCATTCACGGTTGCATCTCCATTTCGCGATGCGCAAACGCAGAAAAGCCGCCACGAACCGGTCCATGCTGGAGCGGTACGGGCGGCTTCATTGCCACGCGTAGTCAGTGCTAAAGCGACGGCGCTGGATCGTCCTTCCTTGGACGGCGCAATTCGCTTGCGCCAAGTGTAACCGATTCGCGCAGGGCGCTGCAAGGCCTATTTTGCAGTGCAGCAAATCTTTGGCCAAGGCTTCCCCCTCCCGCGTGCGGGAGGGGTCGGGGGAGGGCTTGTTCGTGAGCTGGGGAACTAACAAACAGGCCCTCCCCTTGCCCCTCCCGCACACGGGAGGGGGGAATAGCGATCAGAACACGAATTCGCCCTGCAACCAGAAAATCCTGGTATCCACGCCAAAGCCCTTGGCGTTGTAATCGGCATATTTCGCCAGCAAACTGACGCCCCGCGCCAGCTTGAAGCTAAGCGAGGCATTCCACTCATTGCCGTAGTCGATGCCGCCGATATCGCTGTCGTATTGGTGATAGGTCACTGCGGCGTTCAGCCCGGGCAGCGCCTTCACGCCGTCGAACTTGTAGGCCATTCCGCCATAGATATCCTGCAGGCCAGCTGCGGGCGTCACCAGAAACCGATCGGCCCAGCCGTTGAATTTGTGCAACGTCGCCATCGGCGTCTGGAAGGACCGGCCATTGCTGGTGCCGAGCTTCTCGTAGCCGCCGGTCACCGCCAGGCCTTTCCAGGCGATGCCGGCCTCGCCGGCAATATAGTCAGCGCCGTAATTGACCGGGTTCTGCTTCCAGTCCGATTGGCGGGCATAGCTTGCCGCCAGGTTGAGCTTGATCGCCTTCGCCAGTGGCAGGCTGGTCGTCGCGCGCAGGCCGTAGGTCTGGGTATCGGCCATAGCGACCGCCAGGGCGCCCGCCTGTTCCTTGGTGTCATAATCGAGCAGATAGGCAAATCCCTTGAGCTGGACCGGGCCCAGTTTCGCGCCCGCGCCGAGGAACACGAAGTCGCCATCGAACGCTGTGCGCCCTTCGCCATCCATGCCGAAGATGGTGCGCTGGCTGATCGCATAAGTCGCATCGAGGGAGGCAGGCCCGAATTTGGCCTCACCTCGCACCGCATCGAACGTCTGCTCGTTCTGCCGCCAGCCGGCCGCGCCGATGAAGCGCTGGTCGTCAAGGTTGATCCGCTGGCGTCCGATGGTCAACGTCACCGCCTTGCCCTTGTATTGCAGCTGCAGCCGGTTGAGTTCGATATTCTCAGGGTCGGGCACCGCCGAGAATTGGGGACGGCGCTGGCTGCTCGGCACGGGATACGGAAAGGCGTTGTAGCGCTTGCCAAGTGCGACAGTGCCCTCGGCCTCGGCCAGAAATGCGAGATTTGATGGCTTGTGCTTCATCTCGAAGCCGGCACGCAGCCGCAAGGTCACCGCATCGGCATCGGTCGCCGGCTGGTCGACATTCTCCCAGCGCAATCGTCCGTCGATGATCGGATCGAGCGTGATCTCGTCACTGACCGCCACCGGGTCGCCGAATCTGTGGGGCGGCGGCGGAGCGGCGAGCGCGGGTTGCGCTAAAGTGATCGGTGCCGCGAGAGCGGCGGCCGCAAGCAGAAAAACGGACCTCATATAATTCCCTCCTGATGAGCAATCTTTCTCCCAGTCAGGCACCCCCACTCTCGTGATCGTCAGGCCGCCTCTGCGTGCGGTCCATGATC
>JANLQW010000210.1:0-3415 GCA_031368085.1 Novosphingobium sp.
CTATCTGCTCGACCTGCCGCGCAACGATCCGGCGCTGCTGGGCACCGCGCTGATGCTGATGCGCGAAACCGCGAGCGAGCTCAATTTCGAACCGCAGGCGGTCGCGCGCGAACGCGGCGTCGTCCTGGCCGAAATGCGCGATCGCAACAGCTGGCAGTTCCGCAATCTTGAGGACCAGCTCGCCTTCATCAATCCCGGCGCGCGCTACACGCGCCGGCTGCCGATAGGCACCGCCGGGACGCTAAACGCGGCGACTGCCGAGAGCCTCAGGGCGTTCTGGCGCCGCGCCTATGTCCCCGCCAAGACCACGCTGATCGTGGTTGGCGACTTCCCGGTCGATCAGGTCGAGGCCGCGATCCTTGCGCGCTTTGCCAGCTGGCAAGCGCTGCCGGCCGAACCGCAACCCTCGGCTGGTCCGGTCGATTGGGCCTATGCCGGCCAGACCGACATCTATATCGACCCGGCTCTGTCGGAACGCATTGCGGCGCTGCGCCACGGGCCCTGGCTCGACGAGCCCGACACCGCCGCCCAACGCCGCGAAAATCTTCTGCGCCAAATCGGCTATGCCATCGTCAATCGCCGCATGCAGCGCCTTTCAAGGCAGGCCGATCCGCCGTTCCGCGACGCCGGGCTGGGCACCGGCGACGTATTCAAGGCCGGGCGAACGACCAATCTGATTGTCGATACGGTGGACGGGAAATGGCAACGCGGGCTGGTCGCCGCGGCAAGCGAATACCGCCGCGCCATACGCTTTGGCTTCACGCAAGGGGAAATAGCCGAACAGGTCGCCAATCTCCGCACCGCGCTGCAGGACGAGGCGGCATCCGCCAGCACCCGCCGGCATACCGCATTGGTCGCGGCAATCTTCGCCCTGCTCCGCGAAGACACCGTACCGGCGGCCCCGGAAAGCGTACTCGCCCGTTTTGAAGCCTTCGCGCCGGATATAACTGCCAAACGCGTGCTGGCTGCGCTCAAACGCGAGGCCGTCCCGCTGGATAACCCGCTGCTGCGCTTTCAGGGGCGCCGCAGCCCCGACGGCGGCGAACCCGCAATCCGCGCCGCCTGGAATGAGGCCACGCGCCTCTCGCTGGCCCGCCAGCGCAGCCTCGCCAATGCCGCATTTGGCTACACCGATTTCGGCCCGGCAGGGTCTGTAGTCAGCGACACCCGCGATGCCATTCTGGGCATTCGCCAGCTACGCTTCGCCAACGGCGTGCGGCTGAACCTCAAGCGCACCGATCTGGAAAAAGACCGCGTTTCGGTCCAGCTCAGCATCGACGGGGGCAACTTCCTCATTACCAAGTCCAATCCGCTGGCGACGGAAATGGTCTCGGCGCTCACCGCCGGCGGGCTGGGCAGGCACAGTCAGGACGAGCTCGACTCAATCCTTGCCGGGCGGACCGCAGGCCTCAGCTTCAGCAGCACTCCTGAAACCTTCGTCTCCTCAGCCCAGACCACGCCGCGCGATCTCGAGTTGCAGCTCCAACTGCTCACCGCGTTGGTCAGCGACCCCGGATACAGGCCAGAGGGCGAAGTGCGCTACCGGGTCAGCATCAACAATTTCTTCGCCCAGCTGCGCGCGACGCCCGCTTCGGCGCTCAACAACGCGATCGGCGGGATACTGTCCGACAACGACCCGCGCTTCTCGCTGCAGCCGGTCGAGGACTACCGCCAGCTGACCTTCGCCAAGCTCAGGACCGACCTTGCCGACCGCATCGCCCACGGCGCTATCGAGCTGGGGATCGTCGGCGACGTCGACGAGGACCAGGCCATCGCGCTCGTCGGCAAGACCCTGGGTGCCCTGCCCCCGCGCGAGGCGGAGTTTCGCGCTTATCCCGACCAGCGCCAGCGGAGCTTCACCCCCGACCGGACACCGCGCATCGTCCGGCACACCGGACCTGCGGACCAGGCAATGCTGCGACTCACCTGGCTAACCCGCGACGACAGCGATCCCGACGAGACCATTGCTCTCGAACTGCTCGAACGGATCGTCCGGATCGAGCTTACCGAATCGCTGCGCGAAAAGCTCGGCAAGGCCTATTCGCCCTCGGCCAGCAGCACGCTGTCGCAAGTCTGGCGCGATTACGGCGAATTCGCCATCACCGCCTCGCTCGACGTCGCCGATGTGCCGGCGGCGCGCGCGGCGGTCGCCGAGACGCTCGCCCGGCTGCGCGCCGCGCCGGTCGCCGCAGACGAATTCCTGCGCGCCCGGCAGCCGCTGATCGAAGCGCATGACAATGCGCTCAAATCGAACCGCGGCTGGCTGACCCTGGTCGACCGCGCCCAGACCGAGCCCGACCGGATCGAGCGTTACCTAAAGGCCAAGGACCGCCTGCTCGCCCTGACCGCCGCCGATGTCCAGGCGCTGGCGCGGCGCTATCTCGGCGCGCAACAGGCGGTGGAGGTGCTCGTATTGCCGGAAGGGGTGGAGCGGGCCCGGCCATAGCGCGTTTTTCAGAGTGGGCGAAGCAAAACCCAGCCCGATTACCCGGAAGGGCAATAGCGGCCGCCCGCCCGTGCGTTGCGCGGGACGCAATCCGGCTTTACCAAGCGCCGCGAACGGGAGATCGGCCTTGCCGCATGGAATTTCACCTTTGCTAACGGTGCCACGCAAGAAACTTTCCTCCCGCTTGCAGGAAGGAATCAAGCACCCCATCGGCTGGATAGCGCTTGCCGGACTGGCCTTGGGCCCCTCCCCCGCCCTCGCCCGCGACAGCCTTGGTATGTTCGAAGGCTGGGGCGCGTTCCGCGATGTCGGCGAGCCGCGCTGCTATGCCATCGCCAAGGCGCAGCCGAGCAATAAGCGGCAGACCTACCAGCCCTATGCCAATATCGCGACCTGGCCGCGGCGGGCGGTGCGCAATCAGGTCCATATCCGCTTGTCCCGCCAGCTGGCGCCGGGCCGGCGCATCACTCTGGCTATCGCCAGCCAGAGATTCCAGCTTACCGGCGGCGGCGGCGATGCCTGGGCCGCCGACAAACGCATGGACGCAGCCATCGTTGCCGCAATACGCTCCGCATCCAGCATGACGGTGAGCGCTCGCGACCTAAGCGGCAATCCGTTCGCCAACACATGGGCTCTTGCCGGCGCGGCGACGGCCATGGATGCGGCTGCAATCGGATGTGCGAGGCTGCGGTAGCCATTGCCGGCAATCGCTTCTATAGGCCCGCTCCCATGGCCGACACCAATCTCATGCCGATCCCCGGCCACATCGACCCCCTGACCGTCCCGCGTGAGATTACGCCGCGCGCCGATGGAAAGATCGACCTGATCGGCCTGACCCGCCCGCAGATCGCCGCCCTGTTCGCCGAGGCGGGTCTGGAGGAGAAGCCCGCCAGACTGCGCGCCAAACAGGTGTTCCACTGGCTCTACCACCGCGGCGTCACCGACTTCGCGGAAATGACCGATATCGCC
>JANLQW010000216.1:0-12509 GCA_031368085.1 Novosphingobium sp.
CCGACATCGGCGAAGGCATTGCCGAAGCAGAGATTGTCGCCTGGCATGTCAAGCTGGGCGACCGGGTCGAGGAAGACGGCCGCCTCGCCGATGTCGGGCAAGCGGAAAATGTAACGCGCCACCCGAGGTCAGCCTGCCGCCAGCAGGCGGTCAACGGCCTCGCCGATGCGGATCGGGCCGGGAAAATAGGCCCATTCGAGGCTGTGCGGATAGGGTGTGTCGAAGCCGGTGACCCGCTCGACCGGCGCTTCGAGGTGATAGAAGCAGCGCTCCTGCACCAGTGCGGCGAGTTCGGCGCCGAAGCCCGAGGTTCGGGTCGCCTCATGTATCACCAGGCATCTCCCGGTCTTTTGCACCGACTTTTCCACAGCCTCTATGTCAAGCGGCACCAGTGTGCGCAGATCGATGATCTCGGCATCGATGCCTTTTTCGGCCAGCACCGCCTCAGCAACATGGATCATCGTGCCATAGGCGAGCACCGTCAGCGCCTCGCCCTCGCGCACGAGCCGGGCCTTGCCAAGCGGGATCGAGTAATAGCCTTCGGGCACGTCACTGCCGGGATGCCTGACCCAGGGCGTTGCCGGTCTTTCGTAATAGCCATCGAACGGGCCGTTGTAGATGCGCTTGGGCTCAAAGAAAATAACCGGGTCGTTGTCCTCGATCGCCGCGATCAGCAGGCCCTTGGCGTCGTGAGGGGTAGAGGGGATGACCGTTTTCAAGCCAGCGACATGGGTGAACAGCGCCTCGGGGCTCTGGCTGTGGGTCTGCCCGCCGAAAATGCCGCCGCCGAACGGGGAACGGACAGTGATGGGCGCGGTGAACTCGCCGGCCGAGCGATACCGCAGCCGCGCCGCTTCGGAAATCAGCTGGTCGAGGCCCGGATAGATGTAATCGGCGAACTGGATTTCGGGCACCGGCCGCAGCCCATAGGCGCCCATCCCCACCGCCACGCCGATGATGCCGCATTCGTTGATCGGCGTATCGAACACGCGGTTCTTGCCGTATTTGTGCTGGAGCCCCGCCGTCGCCCGGAACACCCCGCCGAAATAGCCGACATCCTCGCCGAAGATGACGACATTGGGATCGCGCTCGAGCATGATATCGAGCGCCTCGTTGATCGCCTCGATCATGCCGAGACGGCGGGTGGGCGCTTCCGACAGCGAGACAGGGCCTTCCTCGACCATTGTCATTCCTTCCAATCGGGCCATTTGAGCCGCCGCTCGCGGATTGCCTGCTGCGCCTGCTCCTCAAGGTGCCAGGGCAGCTCCTCGTAGACATCCTCGAACATGGTATGGAACGGGTGGTGCAGCCCCTGGCCAAGAATGCCGTTCTTTTCCGCCTGCTTGGTCGCAGCGCGGACTTCCTCGGCGACTTCACGGTCCATCGCCTCGTGCTGCTCGACCGACCATTCGCCCAGCGCGATCAGGTGGCGGTTCAGCCGTGTGACGGGGTCGCCAAGTGGCCATTCCTCACGCTCCTGAACGGAGCGGTAGGCGGAAGGGTCATCCGACGTGGAATGCGCATCGGCGCGGTAGGTGAAGTGCTCGATCAGGGTTGGCCCGGCATTGGCCCGCGCGCGGTTGGCGGCCCACTGCACCGCGGCATAGACCGCAAGCGCATCGTTACCGTCGACCCGCAAGCCCGCAATGCCATAGCCAATGGCGCGGGCAGCGAAGCTGGTGCGCTCTGAGCCCGCGAAGCCCGAAAAGCTGGAAATTGCCCATTGGTTGTTGATAACATTGAGGACAACCGGTGCATTAAACACTGCGGCAAAGGTCATCGCCGCATGGAAGTCGCCCTCGGCGCTCGATCCCTCGCCGATCCAGCCGGCAGCAATGCGACTGTCGCCCCGGATCGCCGATGCCATCGCCCAGCCGACCGCCTGCGGATATTGCGTCGCGAGATTGCCCGAAATGGTGAAGACCGCGAAATCGCGCGAAGAATACATCACTGGCATCTGCCGGCCCTTCAGCCGGTCGGCGCGGTTCGAGTAAATCTGGTTGGCCATCTCGACCAGCGGATACCCGCGCGCGATCAGGATACCCTGCTGGCGGTAACTCGGAAACACCATGTCATCGTCGGCCAGCGCGAATGCGGCGGCGACCGAGGTCGCCTCCTCGCCGGTGCATTTCATGTAGAAGCTGGTCTTGCCCTGCCGCTGGCCGCGAAACATGCGCTCGTCGAAGGCGCGGGTGAGCGCCATGACCCGCAGCATGCGGCGCAGCGTCTCGGGATCAAGCCTGGGATGCCAGGGGCCGACGGCTCGATGATCGTCATCCAGCACCCGGATCAGATCGAGGCACAGCGGATGCGTTTCGGCCGGAGCGCAGGTCTCGTCGGGGCGCGGCTGTGCGCCGGCCGGGGGGATCACCAGATCGGAATAATCGACAGTGTCGCCTGGGCGATATTTCGGTTCGGGAACATGGAGTTCGAGCGGAGGCAGATTGCCGCGCTTCTTGCCTGGTTTGCGTAGCCGCTCGGACATTATCCCTTAGACCCCAAATCCGACCACCCTGAGCTTGTCGAAAGGCAAACCATTGCTTGATCCGCGGCGGCACGTCTCAAGGGGAAGGACAGCCCTTCGACAATCTCGGGAAATACGGGGAGGCAGGCAGTCTTCATACAGCCACCGGTGCCGGGATAGGCGCTTGCGGCTCGTACCCGCTCACGGTGAAATCTTCAATCCGGTAGCCGAATATGTCGGAAGGCCGCCGCGCAACCTCCAGCCGCGCCTGCCCGGCAGGCCGGCGCGACAGCTGTTCTTCGACCAGGGCGGCGTGATTGCGGTAGAGATGCACATCTCCTCCAATCCAAACCAGCTCGCCCGGTTCCAGATCGCATTGCTGCGCCAGCAACCGGATGAACAGCGCCGCGCCCCACAAGTTGAACGGCAACCCGAGCGCAACGTCGCAGCTACGCTGGTAAAGCAGGCCGGACAGCCGGTTTCCGCTGACGTGAAACTGATAGCTCTTGTGGCAGGGCGGCAGCGCCATGGCGTCAAGCTCGGCGACATTCCAGCCCTCGACGATATGGCGGCGGCTGCCGGGATTGCTGCGCAGGCTTTCGGCCACCTGAGCGACCTGATTGACCCCCTGCGCGCGCCTGCTGAACAGGCCGTCACCAGCCGGCTCGTAAACCGGCCAGTCGGTCCATTGCTTGCCATAAACCGGCCCGAGATCGCCCCACTGGCGGGCGAATGCCTCGTCCGCGGCGATGCGCTGCGAGAACGCGGCGCGGGCGATATCCTCGCCCGTCTCGCGGCGGTATCGGTCAAGCGGCCAGTCGGTCCAGATCTCAACGCCTTGGGCGCAAAGAGGCCGGATATTGGTTTGTCCGGTGAGGAACCACAGGAATTCACGCGTCGCCGTCTTCCAGTAAACCCGCTTGGTGTTGAGCAGCGGCATCGCGCCATCCGCCAAATCGAAGCGCAGCTCGGCGCCGAATATCGAGCGGGTTCCGACGCCGGTACGGTCTGTCCGCTCGTCGCCCTCATCCCAGATGCGGCGCATCAAATCGAGGTATTGCCATTCCCAATGCCGCGCGTCGGGCGAATCGGAACGGGACGCAGCGCGGGCCATCGGCATACCCTAGCCGTGCGATTGCCCGCTTGCCACCCCGCCTGTCGCTGACTATAGGCCCGCTCCTGCCTCGCCCCCCTGATCACATCGGGAGGGCGAACGATCGGTCGGGGAATAGCTCAGCCTGGTAGAGCACTGTCTTCGGGAGGCAGGGGCCGGAGGTTCGAATCCTCTTTCCCCGACCAACATTTCCGCCGTTTTTCAGTGTAATACTGCGTAATGTGGGCGGATTCTGTGCGGAGTGGACGCGAGCGAAGCGCTAAAAGCGCCTCATATTACGAAGAAGTCCGCGTTGGACAGCGTGAGCCCAGCGGACAGGGTGGCAAACCGGACCGCCCCGCTGCTCCCCGTTCCGTCGCTATCGAACAACAGCGCACCGGTCGTTGAATCATAGATGATGCGGTCGCCAGCGTCCAAGGCCCTTGTGCCGGTGACGAAAGCGCCTGCGGCGAGGTTACCCGTTGCCAGGCCACTGAACACAGCATCGTCGAGGTGAATCCGATCGATGCCGCTCTGAAAGTCCGTCACCCTGTCTATGTTTGCGGAACCCAGCGCGGTCGAAAAGACGAAGAAGTCACTGCCGCCAAGGCCGCTCAGAGTATCGTTGCCGCCACCGCCGTTCAGCGTATTGTTGCCCCCATCGCCGATCAGAACATTGTTTTTGCTGTTGCCGCTCAGCGAGATGCCAAAGCCCTCCGAAGTGGCGTTCTCGACATTGCTGCCAATGGTGTAGTTGATGCTCGTGAACACGGTGTCGATGCTGGCGGACCAGCCGCCTTCCTCCACGGTGTCTCCTACGTTATCGACGTGGTAGCGGTCGTTTCCTCGGCCTCCGACCATTCGGTCAGCACCGGCGCCGCCGAAGAGTTCATCATTTCCGTCGCCGCCGTAGAGCGTGTCAGCTGCGCCAAAGCCGTAAAGCGCGTCCGCCCCACCAAGCCCTGAAAGCGTATCGCTGCCGCCGCCGCCGTACAGCGCGTCGGCGCCTGATGTGCCCGTCAGCGTGAGACCAGTACTTGTGACGGACAGAAGGAAGTCGTCGAAGGCGGTAGCACCTGCCAGATCCGTAGCGGTGACGCGCACGGCGATACTGCCAGCGTCGTTTGCTGTCGGCGTTCCGCTGAAGGTGCGCGTCGAGGGGTTGAATGTCAGCCAGGCCGGGAGCGCCGCTCCGCCGGAAAGTGTGGCCGAGTAGCTGATCGTGTCACCGGGGTCGACGTCCGTGAAGGTGCTGGCGGCAAACGCGAACGAGTAGGGAGAGTTGACGCTCGCCGACTGATCGGAGATCGGATTGCTGACGATCGGCGCGTCGTTGGTGTTCGAGATCGTGAGGATGAAGTCGTCGAAGGTTGTTGCGCCGAGTGGGTCTGAAGCGGTCACCCGGATCGTCAGGCTGCCGACCTGCGGCTGGTCAGGCGTCCCGCTGAAGGTTTGGGTGGACGCATTGAACTGTAGCCAGGATGGCAGTGCGGAGCCGTTCGCCAGCATCGCCGACAGCGTGAGTGCACCGCCTTCCGGGTCAGAAAAGGTGCCGGCTGGTACGGTGTAGACAAGAGACGCATCTTCCGGCCTGGTCTGATCAGGTATCGCGTTGGCCACGCTTGGCGGAAGGTTGCTTCCACCGCCGCCGCCAGAACCTACGGTAATCTGGAACACGTCGGTTTCTGTCTTCCCGACCTTGTCTGCTGCGGTGACACGCACGTCCAATGTAATGGCGGTGCTCGGCGTGCCGGAAAAGGTGCGGCTCGCGGGGTCGAAGGTCAGCCAGCTCGGCAGCGCCGACCCGTTGGCGAGCGCGGCCGTGTACGTCAGCGCGTCCGCAACATCGATGTCGATGAAAGAGTTGTTTGGGACCACATAGGTGAAGGCGGTGCCTACAGCGGCACCGGTGTCCAAAAGCGCAAGGTCAAGCTGAGGCGGGGTCAGGCTCAGGCCTTTCGTCGTACCTGAGATGGTGTTGCCCTCAAAGTGACTTCCAGTGTTCGACTGGATCTGCCAAATCCCGTACCCCGCCTTGATCGCGCCAGGCTCGTAGATCAGGTTGTTGAGGACGAAGTTGTTGGCAATTGGAAATGTCGTACCGGTCGTGACATCAGCGTAAGGCGCGAGATGAATTTCGTTGTAAGTGCCGTTGCCCTTCTGAGAATTGCTGAACAGTTCGTTCGTTTGGATCGTCACCCAGGTGGAGCCGGCAACGCTGATCCCCTGCTTGCCATTCAAGGAGATGACATTCCCGTCGATGAGGATGTCGGTCGAATATTTTATAAGAATGCCCTCGTTGAAATTGCCTGTAATGGTGTTGTTGCGGATAATGATGTGGTGCGGAGAAGGAATATTTTCGCTGCCGCGCTGGATCACGATGCCTGTCGAACCATTGTCGCTGCTGGTGTTCCCCTCCAGCAGCATGTTGTAGCTCGACGTCACGATGTTGAAACCGTGACGGTCGTTTGCATAAGCAATGTTGTTTCGGATCACCGCATCGACCTGATAATCGAGGGTGAAGCCGTCGAGTCCATTGTGGTGCGCGCGCGAATTCTCGATCGTCAGCCGCGTGGTGATTTCATGCGGATCGAACCCATAGCCTGAGCAGTTCAGGATTTCGACGGACGAAAGCGTTATGTCGAAGCTTGAGGCGGTGCTGCCCGGCCGGGTTCCGGTGAAAAAGCCGTCGACCTTGCCTGTCGTGTTGGCGCGATTACCGTCTAGCGTAATATTCCTGATTGTGACGTTGCTGGTCACCTGATCGTATGGTGTCCGAAGGATCCCCGTCATCAAGGACGTCTGTCCCAATATGGGAGCTTCGCCGCTCATCACCTTGATTATCGATGACCCCATGCCGGCGCCTTCGAGTGTGACGTTGCTCTTTAGCTGGATGCCGGCATAAGTCGGCTTCACGTCGCCGTTGCTGATCGCATACGTGCCCGCCGGCAGGTAGACTGTGCCGCCGCCCGCTGCATAGGCCGCATCGACGGCTGCCTGAATGGCTGCGCGGTCATCGTGAACACCGTCGCCTACCGCGCCGAAACTCAGAACATTGAAAATAGCCATGGCAAACCTCGTGTCGGCTCGTGGCAAGAGTGCAGGGTCATCTTACGCCGCCCAGCGCAATGGGCTAACCGGGATACTACGTCGGTAAAATCGGGCACCGCAGCCGCCAGGAAGGACGAACTGCCCCGTGCACAGGCGAACGCGGGTGGGACTGGCACTGCCCCTCCGCGCCGACGAGATTTTTACCGGCACCCAAACATTGTCAGCTCACCCCGGGTTCGCCCTGCCAGTACAAGTTTCGCACCAGCCGCCTGACCAGCTTGCCGGCGTCGCTGCGCGGTAATTCGGCAACGAAATCGATAGTGCGCGGGCATTTGTGGCGGCTTAGCCGCGCCTGACAGAATGCAATGATATCTGCCGCCAGTTCGGGGCTTTCCACATAACCGGGCTCAAGCTGCACCACGCCCTTCACCGCCTCGCCCAGATCGAGGTCGGGCACGCCGATCACCGCGACGTCGGCGATCGCCGGATGCTCGCCCAGCACATTCTCCGCCTCCTGCGGATAGATATTCACCCCGCCGGCGATGATCATGTCGCTCTCGCGGTCGGTCAGGTAGAGATAGCCGCCACCATCGACATAGCCGACATCGCCCAGCGAGGCGAAACCACCCTCGTCATAGAGCGTTGCCGTCTTGGCAGCATCGCCGTGGTAGGCGACATTCATCCCG
This sequence comes from Novosphingobium sp., assembly GCA_031368085.1. GTDB lineage: Bacteria > Pseudomonadota > Alphaproteobacteria > Sphingomonadales > Sphingomonadaceae > Novosphingobium. The sequence goes on from JANLQW010000216.1 coordinate 7,295, forward strand.
TTCTTCATCATGATCCGGCCCTGCTCGCCGACGGGAACTTCTTTGCCATCGGACCCGGTAATCCGCAGCGTGCAGTTGGAGGCGGGCCGGCCGACCGAGCCGGGATGCTCCAGCCATTCCTGCGAAGTGATGAAGGTATGTCCAAAGGCTTCGGTACCGCCGTAAAGCTCCGAGATCGTCGGCCCCCACCAGTCGATCATCGCTCGTTTCAGCGGGATCGGACAGGGCGCCGTGGATGGCGTGGCGCATTGTCCCGGTGCGGGCGGCACGGCGGACATCGTCCGGAAGCGCCAGCATGCGGCGGAACATGGTCGGCACGAAAAAGCCATGGGTCGCGCCGAACCGGCCGATGGCATCGAGCGTTGCCGCCGGATCGAAGGCCTGGAAGCCGATCACCGTGCCGCCGGTCCGGTGGATCGTCATCATGATGCGCTGCGGTGCCGCGTGGTAGAACGGGCCCGGATTGACGAAGACAGTGTCGGAATCGAAAGCGTATTGTTCGAGCAGCATATACAGCCGCTGCGGCGGCACCTCGGGCGGAGCGTCGGGGAATTCGGTGCGCACGCCCTTGGGCCTGCCAGTCGTGCCCGAGGAATAGAGCATCGACGGGCCGCGCTTTCGGCCCTGCGGCGGCACGGCGGGTTGTCGCTCCAGCAGCGCCTCGTATGGCTGGAACCGCGCGACTATCCCATCCATCATCAGCAATAGCGGCTTGCTGGCTATCAACACCACCGCTTCGCCGGCCAGCGTAGCCTGCTTTCGCGAGGTGACCAGCAGTTTCGCGCCGCTGTCGCCGATCACATAGGCGGCATCGGCCGCATTAAGATGCGTGCTGACCGTGACATAGCGGATGCCGCTGTTTTTCGCCCCCCAGATCAGTTCAGGGTAGCGGACATGGTTCTCAATCAAGATGGCGATGGTATCGCCCGCACCGATCCCAAGCGATGCGAACAGGGCAGCGGCCTGATCTGCCCGGCGGACGAGTTCGCCATAGGTGATCATCGCGCCCTGATCGACCATGATTAGCGCGGGCTTGTCGGGCTCGCGGAGCGCCATTTCGCGTGGGTGATAGACGGGTGCCATCGGTTGGGCCTCAGGAGAAATTCGCTGGCCGCTTCTCGATGAAGGCGCGCACGCCTTCCCCGAACGGCGCTTCGCCGACGCAGCGGACAATGGCGTCGCGCTCGACTCTATTAGCCGCGCAGTCGGTCAAGCGAGGCCGCGCATTATCAATCCGCCGCCATCGACAGTGAGCACCTGGCCGGTCATGTGACGGGCGGCATTGGAAGCGAGGAAGGCGATCACCGCGCCGACATCCTCAGGTTCGGCAATCCGCTGTAGCGGCGTTCCGGCTCGTATCGTGTCGATGAAGCCCGGCCTTTCGGAGAGCGCACGGATCATGTCGGTGCGCACAGTGCCGGGCGATACCGCGTTGACCCGCACGCCCTTCTCTCCCCATTCGACCGCCAACTGGCGCACCATCGATTCGACTGCCGCCTTGGACGGGCCATAGGCGCCGCTACCCTTCATCCCGACAACGGCATTGACCGAAGACGTCATCACCATCGCCCCGCCCTGCTTCGCGACATGCGGCAGGCCGTGCCGGGCAAGCCGAAGCGGGCCGGACACATTCATCTCCATGATCTTGTTGAAGCTGTCTTCGGGCAGATCGGTGAGCGGATCGAACGAGGGATTGATCCCCGCATTGGCGACAAGAATATCGATCCGTCCGAAGCGCTCGAGCGTCGCGGAGATCAGGCGTTCAACATCCGCTTCGCGCGCGGCATGGGCGGGTACGGCCAGCGCCTGATGTCCAGCCGCCGCAAGCTGAGCAACGACAGCCTCACAAGCCTCAGCCTTGCGCGAGGAGATCACCACGCTCGCGCCCTGCCCCGCCATGACCTCTGCCGCCGCCCGGCCAATTCCGCGCGACGACCCGGTGATCACTGCCACCTTTCCTGCCAGCGAAAAGGGGTTGCTCGTCATGATCATCTCCTACCGATCTATCGGCAACGGGTCGCAACCCGCCACCCCTTACCCCACGAAAATAAGCGACTTGCCCTCATTTTCCCCCGCATAGAGCCGCGCAATCGCACCGGGGGCTGCTTCGAACCCCGCAGAAATGTCCTCATCATGCACAAGACTGCCATCCGCCACCAGCGGAGCAAGGTGCGCCAGCGCGGCGGGGTAGTCCGCCGCGTGGTCGAAGATCACGAAGCCGCCCCATTGCAGCCGCCGCATCAGCACTTCGCGCTCGTTGCGCAGGCCGGTGGGGACGGGATACCAGTTGGCGGTAGAGGCCGTGCCGCATTGCACGATCCGTCCGGCCACGTTCATCGCGCGGATCACGGTATCGAGAATCGGTCCGCCGACATTGTCAAAGAAAACATCGACGCCCTGCGGCGCCATAGCGGCGACCATTTCGGACAGCTCGCCCGCCTTGTAGTTTGCCGCCGCGTCATAGCGGAATCGCGAAGTGCAGCGTGCCACCTTGTCATCGTCGCCGGTAAGGCCGACCACCCGGCACCCCGCTGCCCGCGCCAGCTGGCCGACGATGCTGCCGACTGCCCCTGCCGCAGTCGTTACCAGCACGGTATCGCCATCGCGCGGCCGGCCGAGCATGGTCAGCGCAAGGTGTGCGGTCAGCCCGTTCATCCCCAGCACCCCGGCATAGGCGGAGAGCGGCGCGGCGACGGAATCGATCCGCGTCATCAGCGCCTCGGGGCCAGCCACCGCATAATCCTGCCAGCCGAACCAGCCATAGACATGCAGCCCCTCCGGGAAATCCGCATGGCGCGATTCGACGATTACCCCCACCGCCAGCGCGCGCATCACGCCGCCCAGCGTTACGGCGTCCGAATAGTTGGCGCCTTCATTGGACCAGCCGCGCTGTGCCGGATCGACCGAAAGGTAGATGTTGCGCACGCGGAACTGCCCCTCGCCCACCGGCTCCAGCGCGGCTTCGTCGAGGATGAAATGGTCCGCCTGCGGGATGCCGACTGGGCGACTGCTCAACAGGACGCGGCGATTGCGCGATGGCTGGGAATATTCGGGCAGGAAGGGGTTGGTCATCGATCGGCCTTGTCAGTTCGGTCGCTCCCCCATATCCAGCCGGGCGAGACATGACCAGATAGTATGCCAGAGAACATTCATGACCAACGAATCCCCAGCCCGTTTACTCCACTTGCCCAGTGGTCACAATTTCCGCGATGTCGGCGGCTATACCACCCGCGAGGGCCGCAAGGTGAAATGGCGGCGCGTGTTTCGCTCGGGCTTCATGTCGAAGATTTCCGGCGATGACATCGCGCGGCTGCACGAGCTTGGCATCGATACCATCCTCGATCTGCGCGCCAATGACGAACGCGCAGAGCGGCCTACCATCTGGCACCACGGCACCAACGCAGAGCTTTGGGCGCGCGATCACGAATTCAGCGCCGGATCACTCGGCGAACTGGCCCTGCGGTCCGACCTGATGCCCGAACACAGCCGCGAAGGCATGTTCGAGATCTACCGCTTGCTGCCCCACGAGCAGATGGGAAGCTTCCGCGAACTGTTCACCCGCATGGCGCTGGGCCGCTTGCCGATCCTCTATAACTGCTCGGCAGGCAAGGACCGCACAGGTCTCGCCTCGGCGCTGTTGCTTGCGCTGCTGGGAGTGGATGAAGCGACAATCGAGCAGGACTACATGCTCTCGAACGACGTGATCGAGGGCCTGGTCGACTTTATGGCCAATAGTCCGAAATACGCTGGCCTGGTGGTCCAGCTGGAAAACGCCTTGCCGATGCTGCGGGTCGAACCGGAATACCTCGCCACCAGCATGGCTGTTATCGCGCGCGACCACGGCACGGTGGAGCGCTATCTGGCAGAGGCGCTGGGCGTGGATGCGGACATGCAGGCGGCGATCCGGGATCAGTTGCTCGACTGACTTTCCGCCATTCGCTCATCTGTGCGCGGAGCCGCCTCGCTTATGCCCTGAACGCTCGCGCCTGGGCAAGCACACGTTCAGCCTGCTTCTGGTGCGGGATGTCGATCATCTTGCCGTCGAGCCCGACCGTGCCCGCGCCGGGATTGGCGGCAAAGGCATCGAGCACGCGCTGTGCATGATTGATTTCGGCATCCGACGGCATGAAGCTTTCGTTGATCCCGGCAACCTGAGCCGGATGGATGGCGATGCGCCCAGTAAAGCCTTCCGCCCGCGCCGCACGGCACGAAGCGCGCAGACCATCGTCGTCACGGAAATCGACGTAGAGCGTCTCGATCGCCTCAACCTTGCTGGCGTGCGCCGCCATCAGGCACAGTGCGCGCGCCATCTTGTAGGCGAAAGCCCACTCGCCCATGGCATCGACATTGGTGCTTGCCCCCAACGCGGCGGAGAGGTCTTCCGCCCCCCAGGTGAGGCCCATCAGCCGATCCAGCCCCGCCGAGGCGAAGCCGCCCAGGTGAAAGGGCGCAACCGGGGTTTCGGTAGCGACGGGAAGTATCTTTATGGAACCCGGCTCCACCACGTGTTCGGCCTCAAGCGCATCCAGGTAGAACGACAGCCGGCGGACGTCTTCGGGGCTGTTGGTCTTGGGCTGCATGATCCCGTCAGGTTGCGCGCGGACAATCGCGACCAGATCGTCCAGTGTCATGCCCGTATCGAACGGGTTGACCCGCACCCACAGCTTGATCCTGCGTCCCCCGCGCGGACGCTCGGCCAGGAAGGCCGGAACCAGCTCGCGGGCCAGAGGCTTGTTGGACGGCGCGACTGAGTCCTCAAGATCGAGGATGACGGCATCCGCGCCGCAATCGTCGACTTTCCCGAGCTTTTTTTCACTGTCCCCGGGAATGAACAACATCGAGCGCAGCGGCAGCCCGGTCATGCTGCTGGCTTCTTGCGCTGGAGGCCGGAACGCTTGCATGAGGCGACGAGCTGATCCTTCTGATTGAAAGCCTTGTGCAGAAATGTGACGATCCCAGCCTCGGGTCGCGACTTGCTCTCACGCAATTCGATCACTTCGCTCGTCACATGAACGGTATCGCCGTGGAACAGCGGCGTAGGAAAACGGACCTCGTCCCAGCCCAGATTGGCAACCGCTGTGCCCAGCGTGGTGTCGCCAACGGAGATCCCCACCATCAGCCCTAGCGTGAATGCAGAATTGACAATGCGCTGACCGAATTCGGTGCCCTTCATGTACTCCTCGTCAAGGTGGAGCAGCGCCGGGTTGTGGGTCAT
>JANLQW010000142.1:0-12463 GCA_031368085.1 Novosphingobium sp.
TTATTTGACCCAAAACCGTCTATGCTGAGCTTGTCGAAGCACTGTCTTTTTCTTCGTGCTTCGTGCGCAACCGCCTGAAGAAAAAGCAGTCCTTCGACAAGCTCAGGAAAGACGGGTTGAGGTGATTCACATTTCCCAATCGCCGCTCTAGTATCAGTTTGAAGTTCCCGCTTTGAACGTCCGGGCCTCAGAAATCCGCGGTCACGGTCAGATTGAAGCGCCGGCGTTCTTCCATGTAGAGCGTGTTGGGCGCGACGACTTTCCAGCTGGCGCTGTCGAACACGTTCAACGCCAGCGCGCGAAAGCTCATCGGCACCTTGCCGAGCTTGAAAGACTGGCGCAGGCCAAGGTCGAGTGTGGCGAAACCCGGCACCATCAGCTGTTTGTTGCCGAGCGAGGCGAGCGGCCGCGAGCCAACCGCGCGTTGGCCGGTGTAGGTGAGCGAGGCGGTCGGCGTTAGTCCGCCGAAGATGTCGGTGCGATAATTTGCATCGATACGAGCGAACAGCGAGGCCATGCCTGCCGGACGTTCCCCAACCCCGGGCAGCCGGTCGATCACCCGCGGCTGTGCTGCCACGGCCCCTGCCAGCAGATGCAACCGCTTGCCGAACTGACCGCTGAGCGAGGCTTCGATCCCGCGATGGCGAACCTCGCCGACGGCAGTAAAAGCCTTGGTCTGGTCGAACGAGAAGTAGGGTTTGCTGATCTGGAAAGCATTGACCACCAGCTGGCCGCCGTGGAACTTAAAACGGACACCGCCTTCATATTGCGTGGAGCGGGTCGCGGGCAGTTGCTCGTTGCGGTTGGTCGCGCTCTCGGGCGCGGTGCCGCTGTCCTCCAGCCCTTTTTCGGTTCCGACAAAGACCGACACGGACGGCGTGATGTCGATGCCCAGAGAGGCGTTATAGAGCCACGGATCATCATGTGACCGAGTTATGACACCGGTTCGCCCATCGCGGGAAGTGCCACGGTAGCGCGCCTTCTGGATGCCAAGATTGATCATGCCGGTGCCCGCGAGTTTGCCGGTATAGCCGAGCATGAAGGAATGCTGCTTCACGTGGCCATCATTCGGCGTGCCGAAGTTGAACACCGGCTGCGGCTGGGGATCGGGAATGCCATAGGGTACTTTGCCCGGATAAATCTGGACATCCGACCCGCCGGTCTGGGTCAGGCGGTCACGCGCACGGAAGCCGGCGATAAACCGGTGCTGCCAGCGCCCGCTGCCGAGCCGTAGCGCAAGCTGAACCTCGCCGCTGGTTGAATGGATGCGGTGCAGCGGATCGGAAATCACCTGATGTTTTGCTTCCTGGGGGACAAGCCCCGGCGTATCGATCAGGGAGAATATCTCGGAATAGTTTTCCGGCCGGTTGCCCTTGGCGTGGAACAGCCCGGCGCGCAGCGACAAGCCGCTGGCAATCGTTGCCTTGACCACGCCTCCGAACTGATGATTGTCGTAATGTCCGCTCGCCCAGGCCTGGCCGAGATACCGCCTCGTCTCCGGAAGTTTCGGCAATGTATCGCCAGTCACTACGGTCAGCGGCCGCACGTGGTTTTGGGTGAACCAAGCCACCGACGCGAAGGGCGCGAACTCAACATCGCCGATCCGCACGATCACCCTGCCTGTGAAACCGAAGGCTTCGCTGCCGGACCCGTCACTTTGCCTTTGGTGCGCCTGCGCCCCTCCGCCGACAAACCCAATGCGGTCGCCGGAGATCGGCACCCGCAGATCCCACTCGCGGATGAAGCCGCCAAAGGCCAGGAAATTATAGCCTAAGCTGGTGCCCAGCTTGGTGGGAAACGGCTTTAGGCGATATTCGATAATCCCGGTCGGTGCGTGAAATGGGTAATCCTCGGCGGCGAAACCGACACGCACCGCGTTGGAGCTGCGCAGCCGCGTCGACAGCGTGCCCACCGGATCGTAATAGACCCCATCGATCCGGGCATTGCCGGCCTTCGCCGGGCTGAAGCCGCGGGTGTCCAGTTCGGAATAGATGCCGGTCGATTCCAAACCGATGCTTGAGCCGAAGGCGTCGTCCGCGCCGGCCACGGCGTTCTCATTGGCGCGCTGGGCCTGTGCCGCACTGGACACCGCAAACAGCGCCAGCATGGCCGGCAATGTTACTGCACACATCCTCATGTCAAGCGCCGCGCCCCCCGTAGCACTGCCCAAAGCAAGCGCAGAGCGTTTACGCAACCGCTAATGCAGAGCAGGCTCGGTATTTTGCGACCAGTTACCTGAAAGTCAGCCGCTGGAGAGTACCGGGCGCTTGGGCGGTGGTTGTCTGGCGCAATCGCCGAGCGACGCTATGATCGCGTTCATTCAACCGGAAAGGGTCTAGACATGGAGTTCGATCTGGCAATGACCGACGCGCTGCTCGCCACCACCAGGGCGGTGCGCAAGCGGCTCGATCTCGACCGCCCGGTGCCGCACGGAGTGATCCTGGAATGCCTCGAGCTGGCGGTGCAGGCGCCGACCGGGAGCAACAGCCAGACCTGGCGTTGGATCGTGGTCGATGATGCCGGGAAGCGGGCGGCACTGGCCGAGCTCTACCGCACCATGGCGCGGGGGTATCTGACATCAGCGGCCGCCGAGTCCGCGGGGCAGGGTAACGGGCAGACCGCACGGGTGATGAAATCCGCGCTCTGGCTGGCTGAGAACATGGAGAAGGTGCCGGTGCTTATGATCCCCTGCGTGGAGGGTCGTCCGCCGGAAAATGCGCCTGCTGCGATTACCGCCAGCTTTTACGGCTCGATTTTCCCAGCGGTTTGGAACTTCCAGCTGGCGCTGCGGGCGCGGGGCCTGGGTTCCACGCTGACTACGCTGCATCTGTTGAACGAGCGAGCTGCGGCAGAGCTGCTGGGAATTCCGGATAACATCCAGCAGGTGGCGATGCTGCCGGTCGCCTATACCAAGGGCACCGACTTCAAACGCGCAGTGCGCGCCCCGGTTAGCGAGATCACGCATTGGAACGGGTGGTGACGGGAAGTTCGACCTGGTCGCCGCATCGCTGCGCGCTGAAGGCAAGGCCAGGCGAGCTGCGATTCTCATGACCAGGAGCTGATATCATGCCCAAATCCCGCGATGCTATCCGGATGAACGAGGTGGAGACTGCCGCGTTTCTGGACGAATGCCGCAGCCTGCAAGTGGCGACGCTTGACCGGGACGGCGCGCCGCATCTCACCACGCTCTGGTTCGCGGTGAAGGACGGTGACTTCCTGTTCGAGACCTATGGAAAATCGCAGAAAATGGTGAACCTGCGCCGCGATCCGCGCATCGCGGTGCTGTGCGAGGCGGGTGAGACCTATGACCAGCTGCGCGGGGTTTCGGTGCAGGGCCTGGCCGAGATCGTCGATGCGGGCGAACCTCTACTGGAGCTGATGGGCCTGCTGGTCGAGCGCAGTCATCCCGAGCTAAGCGCGGAACAGGTTGCCGCGAAGGCGGCGCAACTGGCGCAGAAGCGGGTGGTGGTGGTGGTGCGGCCGACGAAGCTGATCAGCTGGGATCACCGTAAGCTGGCGACGGCGTAGGCTCGGCAATCCGCCAGGCTCCGCAGGCGGTGCATCATGTCGAGGGTGAGGCGCCAATGCCGCCGGCCCCCTGAACAAGCAGTAACTTCACACCCGCTGGCAACGGGTGTAACATCGCATAGCGGCCCTTGCGGCGATGATCGCATTGCCGGTCCGGGGGCCGCAGGGGGAATGGCCATGAAGACCAATCGCACGTATCTATCGCTATTGCTTGCCGCCGCGCTGGCCGCGCCGGTTCCGGCATGGGCAGCCCAGGCCGTGCTGACGGCGACACTTGCCGGCGCCAATGAAACCGCTGGCGGGGATGCTGACGGCACCGGCGCATTTTCGGTTGAGATCGACACCGACGCGGGCGATTTTTGCTACAGCCTGTCGGCCGCCAAGATCGCCAAGGCGACCATGGCGCATGTCCATTCCGGTGCTGCCGGCGCCGATGGTGCGCCGGTCGTCACCATCGACCTCGGCAGCGACTTGTGCATCGCCGTGGAGCCCGATGTCCTGAAGGCCATCGTCGCGGCACCGGGGAACTACTACGTCAACATCCACACCGCCGAATTTCCCGCCGGCGCAATCCGCGGCCAGCTGGCGGGCAAATAAGCCAGCGCAGTGAGCCGCGAATAGGCCGCAACCAAAAAGCGGAACTTTTGGAATAGCTATATCGCGCGCCGCCATCAGTCGGCTTCACGACAGGCTCGGATGGGAATTACGCCGGACACACCCCATCCGCCGGTGGCGAATGCGGGGTATCGCCGGGGAGGATGGCACAGCTGGATTGCCGGTGCATGGTGGTTCTTTCGAAAGACCTGAATTGCGAAGGTTTTTGCATGCTGAAGCGCCCGAAAACCTTCACAATCGCTGACTTTAACCTGCGGCGGTTCCGTAGCGAACGAGTGGCAGCTATTGGGATCATGGTTGGCCAACCCGATTGACGATATCGTAGCGCAAATCTGTCGGAGTGAGCTCTGTCTGGTTTCTGCCCGAATCGCTTAGCTCCATCCAACCAACCCCCACCCCAAACATAAATGAGGCCGGCATCGCTGCCGGCCCCACTATCGCCTTCGCCGTTTCCGGTCGATGAGCTTCTGCCTATTCGCGTCTGGACGGTTCGCGTGGCCGCTGTGATGCTTTGCCGAGCAACGGCAAGTGCCGTAACACCGGAGGTACTACCTGCATCGCGATGCTCGTCGCACCGGGCCCGACCAGTTTTGGCGCGAAGCGTCAACCGGTCGTTTCGAACCATCAGTCCACTGATCCCTTCATGCCTTGCGGCGTTCCGGGATGGCGTCCGTCATTTTCCCGGCGGACTGCGCCGGCGTCTGGTCCCGTCAGGCGGCGGATCGGCACCCGAGGGTGCTTTTCCGGACGCCTGGCGGTTCCAAGGGCGCATTCGCTGTTGAACCTTCAGGACGTACTTCCCTTGCGGGCCACGCTCCCTTCCGGAACCCTTTCGGAGCCTTCGTTCCGCCCAATTTCGGTTTTGAGACCGAAGCCAAGCTTTCCTTGCGCTCTTTCCGGGCACATCGAAATTACCGATAACCGCGCGCCACTCACTGCATCTGCGGTTCGCCAAGCTTGCTCCGAGGAGCTTGCAAGGTGCGTTTTCCGACGCTGCTGCGGGCATCGCAGTCACCCCGATCAAGTTGAACTTTCCTGTTCTCTTTCAGGCTGTTACACCTGGCGGAGGAGGTCGTTTCTTCCCTTTCGACAAACAGAAGCTGCGCCTGTTTGCCGAGTCGTACAAGCAAAAAATGCAGGGGTTATCCACAGGGGCTAAGATCGCTGGTGGACAAGTCAGGGTTACCTGTGGACGAATTTTGCAGCGTGAGAATTGGCCCACAATCGCCAATCGCTGCGACAATAGGCCCCCTAACCCCTCCCGTAAACGGGAGGGGGACTAACCGTCCTGTTACCGGTCGCGTTGCCCCAGCAATTTCAGCCGCAACGCGTTCAATTTGATGAACCCTGCCGCATCCTTCTGGTCATAGGCCCCGGCATCGTCCTCGAAAGTGACATGCCGCTCCGAATAAAGGCTGTTGGCCGACTTGCGCCCGACCACCGAGGCCATGCCCTTGTACAGCTTGAGCCGCACCGTGCCGCTGACCTTAACCTGCGATTGATCGATTGCCGCCTGCAGCATCTCGCGTTCCGGTGCGAACCAGAAGCCGTTGTAGATCAGCTCGGCATACTTCGGCATCAGCTCGTCCTTGAGATGCGCCGCGCCGCGATCGAGCGTGATCGATTCGATCCCGCGGTGTGCGCGGGCGTAAATTTCGCCGCCGGGGGTCTCATACATGCCGCGGCTCTTCATCCCGACGAAGCGGTTCTCGACCAGATCGAGCCGGCCGATGCCGTGCTTGCGGCCGAGTTCGTTGAGCGCGGTGAGCAGCGTCGCCGGGCTCATCGCCGCGCCGTTCAGCGCCGTCCCGTCGCCGCGCTCGAAATCGACGGTGATATATTCGGGCTGGTCCGGCGCGTCCTCGGGGTTGACCGTGCGCGAATATACATAGTCCGGCACTTCGGCCCACGGGTCTTCCAGCACCTTGCCTTCCGAGGAGGTGTGCAGCAGGTTGGCGTCGGTCGAGAACGGGCTTTCGCCGCGCTTGTCCTTGGGCACCGGGATCTGGTGCTTCTCGGCCCAGGCGATCAGCGCGGTGCGGCTGGTCAGCTCCCACTCGCGCCATGGGGCGATCACCCGGATGGCGGGATCGAGCGCATAGGCGGACAGCTCGAAGCGCACCTGATCGTTGCCCTTGCCGGTGGCGCCGTGGGCGATGGCATCGGCACCGGTTTCATGCGCGATTTCGACCAGCCGCTTGGAGATCAGCGGCCGGGCGATTGAAGTGCCGAGCAGATAATCGCCCTCGTAACGGGCATTGGCGCGCATCATCGGGAACACGAAATCGCGCACGAACTCCTCGCGCAGATCGTCGATGTAGATGTGTTCGTCGGGCACCCCCATCAGCCTGGCCTTGGCCCGCGCCGGCTCCAGCTCCTCGCCCTGGCCGAGATCGGCGGTGAAGGTGACCACCTCGCAATTGTAGGTGACCTGCAGCCACTTGAGGATGACCGAAGTATCGAGCCCGCCGGAATAGGCGAGGACGACTTTTTTGATGTCGGACATGGCAGCTCTCCGCGGGGCAATGGCGCGGGGGCGCGGCTAGCAGGGGAGGGGGGTCAGGGCAAGGTGGGGTTAGGGCTTCTGGATTACGGCTGGGATTACGGTGACGGCTGGGATTACAGTGGCAGGAATTACAGGTGCAAATTACGGTGACAGGTGCATAAACCCCTAACTTCCAACATCGCCACCTCCCGTTCAATCTGCTTATTGGGTCCGGACCCTAATTGCCAAGATCGAACGTCGCGTTGACATGCGCGCTGTCGCTATATTCGCGTACCTCACGGATCAAATCGCCGGTAAAATGAAACAAGAAAATATAGCGATTATGATAAACACGCCCATTGGTCAAAACGGCATGCGACGTCGCCTCGACCATCACGCTCTCGCCTTGTGCAATGACTAATCCTGGCGTCACGGCAATTCCAGCCTCGGTTTGTACAGTCAGTTCGGCGAGCAGGTCGCGAAATTCGGCAACAGGTAGGTCGAGCCCGCCGTTCCACCACCAACGCGCTGCGGGTGTAAAGGACTCCAATACGATTGTCCCCGTGCCAATTGCATTCAGTATGTCGAGCGCCTGCTGCGTTTTCTGGGCTTGCATATGATCTTCTACCATCCGGTTTCGTCGTCTCTTCCTATTGCCGTTCGCGCCACACCAATTGATTGGAATTACGGTGACAGGTGCGTAAACCCCTAAATTCCAGAATCACCACCTCTCGTCCGATACGGAAAGCTGACACACACCCTGCCGTAACGCCATCCCAAAGATTGGGGGTTATCGCACCTGTCACCGTAACCCGTGTCACCGTAACCCGATCGACTTGGTGGAACAAGAACGGGTTTTCCGGAGCATACGGACATAATAGGACATGGCGCGAGCTTGTTGGAGATTTATTGGGCTTGAGGGAACACCATCAATCTCATTGGGGCTATCCGGTGCATAGCAGGAATAATAAGGATTTGGACAATCCAGGAGATTACCACACATTTTTACCAAAATAGAGAGATTAATATTTATATATTGTAGAGTAAGTATTATGGGTTTTAGAAAACTAGTTATGATACTATTGTCAGTAATCGTGGTGGGCATGGCAATTTTGATATTGGCATCCATATATTTGGATGAGTCCTCGTTTGACCAATGTGTTCGTGCGATGAAAGCAGATGGATCCAGCGCGGTGATGGCTACCAATACTTGCATTCGCCATAATTCTTGAGAAAATTCAATAAATTAGAGAATCCCGGTATGGAATTCGAATTACGGTGGAATTACGGTGACAGGTGCGTAAACCCCTAAATTCTAACATCACCACCTCCCGTTCGATACGGAAAGCTGACACAAACCCTGCTGTAACGCCATCCCAAAGGTTAGGAGTTATCGCACCTGTCACCGTTACCTCCGCCCAAGTATCGTCTGTTCCAGGCCCTACTCCGCCGCCTCGCGCCCCAAATGCCACGCCGGCGCCGCATCCATCGCCGACAGCCGCGCCGCCTCCGCCACCATATAATCGCGCGTCATCGGCACCGCGTCCCTCTGCTTCACCGACTGAATCTGGAAGTTGACCATGTTGCCGTGGCGGAAGCTTTGCTCGGCACCGGCGAGGTAGAATTGCCACATGCGGAACAGCCGCGCGTCGTAGAGCGCGGTGATTTCGGCCTCATGGAGGCAGGCGCGGCGGTACCATTCGGCCAGGGTGTGGGCATAGTGGTAGCGCAGCACTTCGACGTCCGCCACTTCCCAGCGGGCACGCTCCATAGCGGCGATCAGTTCGCTCATCGCCGGGATGTAGCTGCCGGGGAAGATGTATTTGCGGGTCCATTTGTCGGTCGTGCCCGGCGGCGTGGTGCGGCCGATGGTGTGGGTGAGCATCACGCCGTCGTCGGCGATCAGATCGCGGGTCTTGGCGAAATATTCGCCGAAATGCGGCGCGCCGAGGTGTTCGATCATGCCGACGCTGGTGATGCGGTCGAAAGTCCCGGTGACATCGCGGTAGTCGATCAACTGGAAGCGGACCTTGTCTGCCACCCCGGCCGCCGCGGCGCGCTCGTTGGCGAAGCGGACCTGATCGGGGGCGAGGGAAACGCCCAGCACCTCGCAGCCGAAATGGCGGTTGAGATAGAGCGCGAGGCCGCCCCAGCCGCCGCCGATGTCGAGCACCCGCATGCCCGACCCCTGGCCCGGCTGAATATGCAGTTTCGCCGCGATCAGCGCCTTCTTGTCAACCTGCGCGCGTTCCAGCGAGCCCGCCGGATCACGGTAATAGCCCATCGAATACTGCCGGTCCTCATCGAGGAACAGCTCATAGAATTGCCGTGTAAAATCATAGTGGTGAACGATATTCTTGCTCGCCTTTGCCCGCCAATTGATCTGGTCCGCCTTCGCCAGAACCCAGTCGAACGAGCGGCGCAGGGTGTCCGGTGCGGCGAGTTGCGTGCCTTGGGCGCGGGCGCCGGCGGTGACGAACAGGACGAAGTCGCGGATGTCATGCGGCGGCTCGACCACCAGCCAGCCGTCCATATAAGCCTCTCCGGTGCCGATCCGCGGGTCGCGGGCGATGTGCATGGCGGCACGTTTGTCGGTGAAGCGGATCGTGATGGGTTCGCCGCTGCCGTCGCCGTAGCGGTAGAGTTTGCCGTCGTGATCGGTGACGAGTAGCGTGCCCTTGCGGACGAGTTGGCGCAGAAGCTTGTCGAGTAACCACATGGCGCGGCTTTATATCAGCGATTCGCGCGGGCAAGAGCAAATCCGCGTATTCACAGCCAGCCCAGCGCATCCGCCAGCTGCCATAGCCCCAGCGCGAGAAACAGCAGCGCGGCGGCGGTGCGGGTGGCGCTGAGCGAGACGCGTTTGATCAGTTCCTCGCCGAGGAGCACCGCCGGGCCGTTGGCCAGCATCATGCCCAGCGTGGTGCCGGCGGCGACCGCCAGCACGCTGTGATACTGCGCGGCCAGCGCGACCGTCGCAACTTGCGTCTTGTCGCCCATTTCGACGAAAAAAAACGCCACCAGCGTGGTGAGGAAAGCGTTGCGGCGCGGTTTGAAGCTTTCGGCGTTTTGGTCGAGCTTGTCGGGGATCAGCGTCCAGGCGGCCATGGCGATGAAGCCGAGAGCCACCGCGATGCGAAACCAGGGCGCATCGACCAGCCCCGCCACTTCGCGCCCGACCAATGCGGCGAGGCTGTGGTTGGCGATGGTCGCGGCGAAAATCCCTGCCAGAATCTGCCACGGCGCGCGCAGCCGTGCGGCGAGCACGATGGCGAGCAGCATCGTCTTGTCGCCGATTTCGGCGAGCGCCACGACGGCGATCGATGCCAAAAAAGCGTTCAGCACCGGATCTTCATTCGCGGGCGAGGAACAGTACGTCGCGCGGTTGGGCAAGCAGATGCTGGCCTGAATCGACGAACAGCGTCTCGCCGCTCGCCAGCCAGCCCTGGCTGAGGAACAGCGCGGCATCGGCCAGTTCCTGCGGCGCGGTCAGGCGGTGGAGCAGGTTCATCCGGCCGCTGACCCGATGCTCCTCCGGCCGCTGGTCGAAGCTTGGCAGCATGGCGCCGGGGGCGAGGCCGTAGATACGGTCGCCAGAGTCGGGGTTCGCGTCGGCCTGCGCCATCGCCAGCATACGAATGGTCGCGGCGAAGGCGTGCTTGGCCATGGTGTAAGAGAAGAAATCGGGGTTGGGATTGGCCAGCTTCTGGTCGGTGAGGTTGACGACCCTGCGACCGCCTTCGGCCTTGGCTTGGGCGAGAAAGGCCTGGGTCATGCGGGCGGGGGCCAGGGCGTTGATGGCCATGGCCTCGGCGAAGACCGCAGGCTCGAGCGCCAGAGCGGTGTCTTCGCGGAACACCGCAGCCGAGTTCACCAGCACCCGCCAATCCGAGAGACGGGCGGCCAGCGCAGCGATCATTGCGGCGGCGGCGTCGCTATCGGCCAGGTCGCATTGCACGACCTCCGCCGAGGGCAGGCTGGCGGCCAGCGCATCGGCATCGGTGCGTGACTGGCCGCAATGCAACACAACATGCCAGCCGGCAGCTCCGAAGCGGCGGGCGATCGTTGCGCCAATCCGTTTGGCGCCGCCGGTGACAAGTACTGCTGGTTGCATCGCTGCGAACAAGCACATCGCGAGAGGTTTGGAAACGCGGGAATAGCCCGGCGCTATTTTCCGAGCAATTCCGACTGCGTCTCAGACCTGTGCTTCAGACCTGTGCCTCAGCGGCAGCGCGAGCGGCTGCGTTCAACTTCGCGGCCAAGGAGCGCACCGCCGGCTGCGCCTAGAATGGTGCCGACCGCGCGGTCCCCGCTGCTGTCGATGCTGCGACCGATCAAGGCACCGGCTGCGCCGCCGATCAGGAGGCCGGTGGTCCCATTGCTGCGCCGGCAATAATTGCGGCCATCTTCGCCGCGCCAATAGCGGATGCCGTTGTCTGTGCGCTGGTATTCCTTGTTATAATGCCCGCGATGTCGGCCGTGATCGGCAAGGGCCGGTGCGGCGGGCAAAGCGACTGCCACCATGCTGGCGGCCAGAATCAATTTACGCATATTTTCGCTCCTCTGTTGGAGGGTTTCCCCGTAGCGACCCTTAGCTTTGGCAATGGCTCCACAACCTCACATGAACAACGCAGGTTAATTGTTAAGGCGCGACGATTGGTGGCTTTGTCGCGGCCAGCCGAGCGATTTTGCTATGCGGCGCCTGCCTTTTCTGCTTCCGCCCGGTCGCGCTCGGCCCGGCTCAACTTATGCGCGGCGGTTTTGAGCTGGCCGCAGGCGGCATCGATATCGCGGCCGCGCGGGGTGCGGATAGGGGCGCTGATGCCGCCGGCGAAGACGATTTCGGAGAAGTTGCGGATGCGCTCCGCACTGGAACATTCGTAGCCCGCGCCGGGCCAGGGGTTGAACGGGATGAGATTGACCTTCGCGGGCAGCTTGTAGCGCTTGATCAGCCGGACGAGTTCGCGGGCGTCGGCGTCGCTGTCGTTCTTGTCCTTGAGCATGACATATTCGAAGGTGATGCGCCGCGCGTTGGACGCGCCGGGATAGTCGGCGCAGGCCTGGAGCAGTTCTTCAAGGCCATACTTCTTGTTGATCGGCACGATTTCGTCGCGCACCTCTTTCGACACCGCATGCAGCGAGACGGCGAGATTGACGCCGATCTCAGCGCCAGCCCGCGCCATCATCGGCACCACGCCGGAGGTTGAAAGCGTAATGCGGCGGCGCGACAGGCCCAGCCCGTCGCCGTCCATCACCAGCTTGAGCGCATCGCGGACATTGTCGAAATTATACAGCGGCTCGCCCATGCCCATCATGACGATGTTGGTCAGCAGCCGGCCATCCGAGGTGTAGCCGCCGGTTTCTGGCGCATCATCGTCAAGATCGTCGGTAAATCCCGCCATGGTGCCCTTGGGCCATTCGCCCAGCGCATCGCGCGCCAGCATCACCTGGCCGACGATCTCGCCCGGTGTCAGATTGCGAACCAGCCGCATGGTGCCGGTGTGGCAGAAGGTGCAGCTCAGCGTGCAGCCGACCTGGCTGGAGACGCACAGCGTACCGCGCGTCTCGTCCGGGATGAACACCATTTCGAAATCGTGGGCGTCAGCGGTGCGTAGCAGCCATTTGCGGGTGCCATCGGTGGAGATCTGCGCCTCGACGATCTCGGGCCGGCCGATGACGAAGCGCTCGGCGAGCCAGGGGCGCATCGGCTTGGCGATATCGGTCATTTCCGCGAAGTCGGTGACGCCGCGGTGGTAGAGCCAGTGGAACACCTGCTTGGCGCGCAGCTTGGCCGCCTTGGCGTCGAGCCCGGCGTCCGCCAGCAGCTCGGCGATC
>JANLQW010000003.1:0-9640 GCA_031368085.1 Novosphingobium sp.
CCGACGCCGACACCGCCGCCGACAAATCCCTGCAACCCATCATCGGGACCGAAATCGGCCAGCCCATTCAGCATGAAGCTGAGAACCCTGCTCTTCCCGCTAACATCGAAGGTGTTACTGTTGGTAGTGACGGTCTCGGCATTGGCCCGGCGATAGCTTGCTTCCGCCTCTACGCGAAACGGTCCAAAATCGTAGCCGACAACTCCGCCGCCATCATAACCCCATTTCGAATCGAGGTTTGCTGCGTTGTCAATCGCGCCAATATCAAAATGGATGTCCTCGACGAGCATCGGCCCCAATTGGCCTTCCACGTACAATGCGCCCTCGCGGGCATAGGCAGGTGCAGCAAGGACGGACGATGCCAACGCTAAGCTAATGATCGGATACCGCATGATATTCTGATCCCCAATAGTTGTAACCCTGGGTTCGCACCACAAAAACGAGCCGTTTGGTGGTAGTGCGATGCCGCACATGCAACAATCCCTCGGCATGTTGGTTCCCGCCAATGCAAATAATTGCTCATGCCGTTTCAATTTTTGGACAGGCGAATTTCAACTGGCCGGGTACACTCCTGCGACCCGCAAAGTGGCGATCAGGCTGGCAATTGCCGCCCGCGCCTCTGCGTCGATCATTGAGCCACCGCTCGGGATGGCCGGGGCAGACGGCGCCTGCCAACCGCCAAAGTAATGTCTCTCCTGTCCGCTCGACCGATCAAGCACGCGCATGCCGTCGCGCGGGGCGATGAACAGCCAGACGCCCGCCTGGCGGCAGGCGACCTTGCCAGACTGACCAGCCCAGTCGCCGCTAGGCGATGTGCCGACCAGCCAGTTGGCGCCATTGGCCGGTAATACCGGCGGGGCGGCGGCGGTGCCTTCTATGGCGCAGTGCAGCAAGGCGTCGGTCAGCGCATGGGCTTCGTTGACGAAAGCCTCTTTCTGCGCCTGCCCGGCAAACAGCAACGGAAGGTTAAAGCGCGGGCTGGTGCTGTCGAAGGTCAAAGGATCGCTCATGGGAAGCTCCAGTCTGCGGGATTAAGGGAGGTAGGTAAGCACCAGGTGATCGGACAAGCCGTAAGTGCCCCGCTGGCGAACGCGGAATGCCTCACCCGGCAGACTGGCCGCGAGTTCCGCCCGGCGCGCCACTCCGATATTCACGTGCGGCTCGGGGACATCCCAGATTGCCGCTGGCGCATTGAGCGGACCGTAGGTGACAAAATAGGCCTCGGCCTGTTCATGAAGGGGGGCATCAACGCCGTCAGGCCAAGCCCACGCGCCCCGCGAGCGCCTTGTCCAGTCCATTTCTAGCGAACCGTCGGCAAGCGTGGTCGCCCGCGGATGGACTGGCGACAGGGGGCGGCGGGTAATGCCGCGCAAGGCGATCGGTGACGGGACGGGCGCCGCATCGCCAAGTCCCACGGAGACGACCAGCGTTCCGGCGGCCGCACCCACCAGCGCCGGATCGAGCGCAACTGGTTTGCCATCAAGCAGAATGAAGCGCTCGCCGGCCAGATGGTTGCCGATCGCAGCTTCGGTCCCGCCGCGACCGCGCAGCAACGCCTCCAGCCGAAAGCGGCGATTGCCCAGGGGCACGGCGCGGGCGAACTGGATAAGCTCATTGCCCAGCAGCGCGCGGTTGCTGCCCATGGCGAGGTTTCGGGTGGTTGCGCCGGTCAGCGCCATGTCGTTGCCGATCAGCTCGACAATGACCGTGGCCGTGCGGTCGATCAGCAGCGGACTGCCGGCCGCCAGCACATTCACCGCCGCCCCCAGGATGCTGCGGTTTCGCCCGCTCGGACCCAGTGGAAGCAGCTGACCATCGCCGCGATCGGCAAAAAGCGCCGCCCCGCTCCAACTGGTCCCCGCCGAGGAGGCTCCGGCATACGCCGCCGAGGAATCGGCGGACCCGCTGCCATCCCAAGGCAATTCGAATGCTGCCAGAACTGTCGGTGGAGCAATCGCATCGACTGGCGGGTTGGCCCGGCCCGGATCGGCGGGTAGCGCAGGTGCCGTGATGACCGCCTCGGTGGTCGTTGGGGCCATGCGGATCAGGGTCAGTTCCACGCCAGTGTCGCGCCACTCCCAGTCGCTCACCCGCCAGCGCCCGGTCTGTCCCGGCACGGTGACGATCGCGCCCGGCCCGACCGCAGGATCGAGGTCGGTCGTGCGCCATGCCAGCGTCTCGCGCGCCCAGCCGGCGCGCTGTGCCGTGCGCTCCGCCAGCACCCGCGCGTTGGCCGCAGTGAGGGCCGCAGGCAGCTCGATCGTGCGCGGCTGGCCCGGCCCCGGCCGCCCGGTGGCCCGTTGCAAGCCTGGCTGAAAATCGCGCTCGATGTCGTAATAGCGCAGGACTTCGGGTGGGCTGACCGATAGCGGCTCACGCTTGCAGGCAAAGCCGGAGCGCGCGCCAAAATCGCCATCGCCGACCGAGATCGCCGCCTCGGGCAAGGCGATGGGCGCGCTCTGCTGGCCTCCCCGGGCGAAGCTGAGCACTTCGCCGCCCGCATCGCAGTCGATGGCAAACATCGGCGATAGCTGCGTCAGAGCCTCGTTTACTGGTCCTTCGCAGGAAAACCCGTCGATGCCGTCAAGTGGCAAAGGTGCAAGGGTTTCCTCGATCACCCCGTCGAGAATGGTCTGAACGGTCAGGACACCAGTGTCGGCATAGACCTCGAACGTCAGCGAGGGGATGCGGTTGAAGAAATCGCCGAGGTCGAGATCTTCGAATACTGCGTAGGCGAGTCCGCGATAGGCCGGGCAGCGGCTGGCGCCCTCGACTTGGCTGATCAGCGGATCGGGCGCCTGATCGTACTGGCCGGTATAAAGCCGGAACTTGCCGTTTGACTTGAGATCACCCGCCGCACCGCGCAGCAGATTGCCGTCCGCCCAGATGCGGCCGACCGACTGGATCGGCCGGCTCGCCAGTGCCACGGCGAACGAAGCGGTGTAGCTATAGGTATTGACCGAGGGGCGGCCCTTGCCGCCGCCCTGGGACTGCTGGTGTTCGACCAGATCGGTCGCCCAGATCACCGAACCCGGCACGCGCATTCGCCCGAAATGGCGGGGAAGCGCGGTGCCGTAGCTCGACGCGGTGACCGCCAGCTCCTTCAGGCGGGGCCCTTCGCGGCTGCCGCTGCCGAGGATCGCCCCATCGATCTGACGCCCCGCCAGCGCGCCGATCGCGCCGCCCAGCGGACCACCGATCAGCGTTCCGATCGCGCTGAATACCAAAGTCGCCATGGCTGTTTCCTCAGGTTTTTGCTGCGAGCCGCCAATGCTGGATCACGTGCCATTCGATCGGCAGGCACGAACGTACAACGCGTTTCAGCCCGGCGTGGGCGTGGACAAATTCGCCGCCGCCGACCGCAACAGCCAAGTGGAACTGGCACGGCCCGATGCGAACCAGCACGACATCGCCTGGCAATGCCCTGTCGGTGCAAAGCGCGAAGCCAGCCGCGCTGGCCGCTTCGCCGAGTTCGGGGAGTGCCCGCATTCGCAGGGTATAAAAATTTGGCAGCTCAGCCGGCCGGCCGCACGCTGCCAGCGCCGCGGCAAGCACGCCGATGCAATCCAGCCCGGTCGCGGGATTGCGGCCGTGGAGGCGAAAGGGCGTTCCAACCAGCGCTTCCGCCGCCGAGGCCAGACCTGCGCCGCTCATACTGGCGGCGGCGGATAGCGGTAGATCTGGTCGTTGCCGGGCAGGAACGGCTCGCCCTGAAAATTCACTGCATTGGCAAAACGGGTGGCGCAGGTGTCGAGCCGGTGATCGCAGCCCTCGCGCACCAGGGCGCGGTGGCCGGGTGCCAGCGCCGCGCTGAGTGGCTCATCGAGCACCAGCCCCGCCGCGCCCGCCGCCGCCAGGATGGCCATGGTCCTCCCGGCATGGGGCCCATCGAGCCAGCGCAACGTGCCGCGTGCCAGTGCCGCTGCCGCAGCAACACTGTTGGTGGTAACGCTGTTGGCGGTGAGATCGATACCGGTCACTGCCGCTTCATAGGTAAAGCGGACTGCGGGGAGCGTGCAGCCCGGCCCGCAGAAGCGGGCGCGGCAGCTGGGGCTGGTGCGGGGAACCGGATCGCGGGCCAGTTCGGCTTTGCGCGATTCGAGTTCGGCGGTGAACTTGCCGGATTCTTCCATCACGCTGCCGATTGTGCCGCGATAAAGCAGCTGGCGCTCGCCCGTCTCCCAGTCGGCCAGTCCGATCAGCACGCGGGCCCCGTCGAATTTGCGGGCGGACAGGTCGGCAGTGGAAATCGAATCGTGGCTCAGCGCCCCTTCGACCTCGGCGCTGTCTGGCTCAAAGCCGGCCGATCGACGGATTGAGGAAGGAACCATACCGGGCGTGGCGCTATGCAGCACGCCGTCGAACCAGAGGTCGTGGTCGTGGGTGGTAAAACCCAGCGTCACCCCGTCCCGGCGCAAGACCCGCCAATAGGCCGCGGTGGTTTCGAGTGACCCGGAGAACCAGACCCGGCTCATGGTGCCTCGCGGATTTCGACGACCGGCACGCTGGGCGCTTCACCGGCGGCAAAGGCCGCCCCGGCGACTTCGAGCCGGTCGTCGGCAAAGCGCACCGGCACGTCGAACAGAAAACCGGCGCGCACCGCGGCGCCGATGGCGGGAGGCGTTGTGAAGCTGACCAAACCGGCGGCTGCGAGCGTCCAGCCGGTCAGTATCGGCGTGCCCCCGACACTGACCAACACGGAGCCACTGCGCGGCCGGGTGATGCGCCGCTGCTGGACCGCATTGCCCTCGCCGTAATTCTTGACCAGTGGGAAATCCGTGCGGATACCGTCGCCGGTGCCGAGCAGTTGGTCGGTTGCCACCGGCGTGCCGGTCATGACGTTCGAGCTGTAATCGGATGGGTCGCGCAGCCGGAACCCGCGCGCCGCGCCGCGCCTGGCGCGGAAGAAGGCGATCAGCACGCCCAGTTCGGCCTCCGAGCGAATGCCCGGTCCGACATCGAAGCGCAGCCGCGCATTCGACCACAGGCTGTTGCGCCGCTCAAAGCCCGATGCGGTGACCGAGACGCTGGTCGAGAATTCCGGGATGATCGCCGCGTCGCGGCCCAGCGCCAGCGGATAGGGTAAATCGTCGAAGGCCTGCATGGTGTCGATGTCCTGCGGTTTGGGAAGCCGGACGTAACCGTCGCGGACGACCTGGTGCATGGCCCAGACGATGATTTCGTGGGGATTGCGCGCTCTTGCTTCGTCGATCCCGGCGTCGATCCGCCGCCACAGATCACGCTGTTCGGGCAGCAGGACGAAGCCGGCCAGATAGTCCTGCTCCGACGCCGGATAGCCAAGCCGGTCGTTGACCGTGGTATAAGCGGCGCGGCGATAGGCGTCGGCACCGGCGGTGAGCCAGTCGTAATCCTCGACCTGCAGCCGGTCGAACGCCGGGCGCGCCCAACCGGTCGGCAGATTGGCCCGCCGAGCCTCGGGCATGTCGGGCGCGAGCAGGGTCGGCGGGAAGACCAGGAGCAGCGCCTCGGCCGATTGCGGCGCGGCGGCGGTGCGAACCGCCTGCACCAACGCCGCAGTCGACGATGCCAACAAGGTTCCCGCCGCATCGAGCAGCGCCTTCTGCGCCGCATTTAGCGACTGGCGCAGGCTCGGAATCTCGACCGGAGTTCCGCCGAACGCGGCCCGCGCTGCAAGGTCGTAAATGCAGATGCGGCCATCGCCCATGATCCACCACCACGGCTCGCCGACCTGAAAACGCACAGGCACCCCGGCGGCCTTCATCAAGCCGACGATCTCGGTCGCCGCCGATCGCAGCCAGACCATCGCCTCGGATTTTGCCGGAGACAGCAGCGCCGACGGCGGGTCCCAGCCGGTGCGGGAGGGATCGCCGTTGAACGCGCGCTGCTGCCAGGCATCGGGGCAATGCTGCGCCAGCACTTCGTAGGAGAGCGAGGCTACCGGCGAAAAGCCGGTGCGCTTGCATTCCGCGAAGAACGCCTGGTGCCAGATCCGCGCCGGGGTGCACAGCGGGTCGCCGATACCGCCGACCAGAAAGCTGGCCCCGGAAGGCGCAAGCCGGAAGTAATGGCTCATACCCACGTAATGCACGATGCTGCCCCGGTAGCCGAGTTGGCGGATATTGCGCAGCAGCCGTGCCGGTGTCTGCGTGCCATTGTCGTCATAGCCGGTCGCTACGGCCAGCCCGTGCGGCGGCACGATTGCATCGCCCAGTTCCAGCATCGAGCGATGGCCGGTGCAGGCGAGCTGGGTCAGCTCGACCCAGCCTTCGACCGGCGGCGTCAGCGCGGTTACGTCGAGATAGCTATAGCCCGGCGCGACCATCGAGATGAACATGCGGTCGATCTGTTTGGGGTAAACCCGATCGGCCTCTGTCGGCAGGATGTAGCCGCCGTCCAGTTCGGAGAATTTGATAGTAATCTGCGCATCCTGGCTCGAACCTGTCGCGTAATTCCACAGGCGCACCAACCAGACATGCGGCGCGCCGGCCGCGTCCTTGCCTTCGATTGTCAGGGTCGGCCCGTTAAGCTGGTCGAGCGCGATGATCCCGCCCGAGCGCCAGCGAAACGACAGCGTGGTGCGTGAATAGTCGCGGTCGGCCGTATAGCCGAGCAGCGGATGGTCGAGCGTATCGACGCTGTCCCAGATCAGCCCGGCGAGGTCGCCCTTGCGGTAGAAAACCGCATCGACGCGCAACGCGTCGAGCGACGTCGTCACCACCGAGGCGGTCATCGGCCGGGGAAAGTTCACCGTCCAGAAGCGCGGATCGAAGCGCCGCATCCAGTCCGAATCCTGGCCTTCGCGTTTGGAAGCTAGCCAAAATGCCATGGTTGAACCTGTTCTGTCACGAGGAGGCCAAAGCCCGGCGCACCGCGCTGGCGACTTGCCGGGATGAGCGCTGCAGCGCTTGAGGGGCGCCGGTTCCCGGCGGCGAAACGACATTGATCGACACCCGCACCTCGCGGCTGCCGCCAGTGCCCCCGCCGTTCCGCTCGACGCGGCCGGCGCTGGTGGGGACGAACAGTTAGGGCCCGCGCTCGCCAACCAGATAGCCGCGCCCGGGCGAGACGATCCCGCCGGTGACCCGTCCCGGCAGTCCGAGGATCGAGCCGACGATCCCGCCAAGTCCGCCCAGCAGACCGCCGCCCTTGCCGCCGCCAATGCCTCCCGGCGAATCGAACAGGTTGCCGACGGCCTGGGCAGCGATGTCATTGACGACGTTGAGTGCGACGCGGCGCAGATCTTCGAAGCCGAGGCTGCCCCGCCGGATCGCGCCGAGCAGTCCTCTTTCGAGCACGTTGCCGGCGCGGGAAAAGCCGTCGACCAGCGTCGAATCGAGCGTGCCGCGCATCGCGGCAATGTCCTCGGAAAAGCCCTGGGTGCTGGCGCGCACGTCGATCAGCAGGCTGTCAACCGGGTCGCCGCCCGAAGTCGGGCCAAAATCAGCCATGTTGCTGCTCCATCATGCGAGTGAGTTCGGCGCGGTCGAGGCTAGCCGGCGTGCCCGGCGGAGACAGCGCGGCGGCGAGTTCGGCGGGGGTGGCTGCCCAGAATTCCGGCGGCCGCCAGCCGAGCAGCCGGGCGGCAAGTCCGCAGAGGCTGAGCGCCGCCAGCCCGTAACTTTCGCTCATCCGCTGCCCTGGAGAATTTGGCCGAGCAGCGCGCGCAGCGGCTTGGCGCAGGCGGCCAGGCCTAGTTCGGCGACCGCCTCGCCGAGCTGCTCGCGGGTCAAACCCTCGGTCGCCGCCAGGCAATGCCAGAACAGCGCCGCCATTTCGCCGAGGCGCAGCTGACCGCTCCCGGCTCGCTCGACCAGCGCGAACAGGGGCCCCAGCTCTTCTTCGGCGGCAACCAGTGCAGCGAAGCTCGGCCGCAGTTTGCGATCGATTCCGGCGACGGCCAGCGAGGCCTCGCCGCGGTGGGGATTAGCCGGCGTGTCGCGAGCATCCTGCGTCATGTCGGCACCACAGCGCCAGAGCTTTCCAGCTGCAGCGCATAATTACGCTCGCCGTTGAAGTCGCCGGCATAGTCGAGTTTCTGGAGGAGGAACCTGCCGCGCAGCTTGGCGCCGTCCTCGAAGCTCAATTCATAGTCGTCGAGCGTGCCGGCCATGGCATTGGTGCGGATCTGGGTTTCGGCGGCGCTGCCGAGGAAAATCCCCGCGGCGGAGACCGAAACCGTGCGCACGCCTGCCCCCGACAGCAGCTCGCGCCAGCCGCCGCTGTCCTTGCTGGTGATGACGACAGTGTCGCCGGTAATCGACATCTGGGTGGTACGCAGGCCGGCGACGGTCTGGTAGACCGGCGTCGCAGCGCCATTGGAAATCTTGAGCAGGAAAGCAGCGCCTTTTTGGGCTGGCATGGTGGAGTTCCTTTGGCTGGGGTGGCGCGCGGGCTTCGACAAGCTCAGCCTGAGCGGGGTTTGGGAGAAAAACTCAAAATACCGTCCGCTCGTCCTGATCTCGTCGAAGGACCACACGCAGCGGGCGAAATTACTCCGCCATCAGGCGGAAACGGTATTCCATGAGGATGGCGCGGGTGCTTTCGCCGCGCTGTTCGGCCCGGGCCCGCAAGAACAGGCTACTGATGATCGAAAATCCGTCCTGCCCGCGCGGCAGGTCGTCGATGCGGCGTTCGATCGCGCCGACCAGCTCGGCCGCAGTATCCGGCTGGTCGCCGCGGCAGTGCAGCTCAAGCGCGATCCGCACTTCGCGTCCGCGATTCGACTTGCAGCTCCAGTCCGCGCTGGCGCTGGCGGCAATCGCCAGCCACGGCAGGCTGGTGCGCGAGGGGCCTTCCTCCGTGATCGAATTGAGCTGCAGGGCAAGCGCCGGATCGGCGGCAAGCCAGGCGGTCAGCGCGGCGCGTAAGGGCACTTCCATGCAGGTCTATCCTTTCGTAAACAGCGGCCAGAGCAGGCCGGGACGGCGCCAGCGAGCGGGATCACCTCTCAGCGCGAGCGCGCGGCGTTCGGCGCGGGTCCGGGCAAGCACGGCGGCCTTTGCGGTAAGCCGCCGAGCGAGCGTGTCGAACGACGCCGCGATACCGGCGGCGATCATGTCAGGCGCATCCGCCGCCAAGGCCGCCACAGCGCCGCAACGGCTGCCGGCGGGATCGGCCCCGCGCCGCTGCTCTCACGCTCGCGGTGCTGATGGGCGGCGAGGCGCAGGATGCCGTGGCGCAGCGCCTCGGGCAGGGTGACCCAGTCCGGCGCGAGGCCGGCGGTGAAGCGCACTGCCATCCGCTGCGCGCTGCCCGGCAGGAAAACCTGCACCCGCCCGCCACCATCGGCGTCGAGTTCGGCGGCATAGGCGCTCGCGGCAAGCGTGGTCCGCGTGCCCGCAGCGGCGATGGCCTGGACTGCGGTGATCGCCTGCACCGGTCGGGTTGACAGGGCCTGCCAGCCGCCTGAGACGGCAAGCACTTCTTCGCAACCGGCCTCGATCGGAATGCTGCCGGTAAACGCCTCGCACATTTCAATGCCGGCGCGCAGCAGGCCGGTCAGCGGCGTGTCGTCCTGCGCCGTCGAAATGCCGAGCCACTGCTTGAGCTCGGCCAGCGCCGCCGGTGACAGCACGGCCGGGGTGACGATTGCCCGCTTCATGGCGGTCTCCGTTCTGTTCAAAGTATAGGAAAGGTGCGCCCGCGTCCTTCGACAAGC
>JANLQW010000011.1:0-3072 GCA_031368085.1 Novosphingobium sp.
GGGAGGTGGCGCGAAGCGACGGAGGGGTCCCACCTCTCCGCAGGCGCGTTGCGGGAGGAGGGGATGGACCCCTCCGTCAGGTCTTCGACCTGCCACCTCCCCGTTCCGGGGAGGATTTAGGCTGTGATCCATGCCATCGCCTTCTATCTCTTCGCGACGCTGGTGATCGCCTCCGGTGCCTTCACCATTCTCGCGCGCAATCCGGTGCATTCGGTGCTGTGGCTGATCATGGCGTTTTTTAACGCGGCGGGCCTGATGGTGCTGGTCGGCGCCGAGTTTATCGCCATGCTGCTGGTCATTGTTTACGTCGGCGCGGTTGCGGTGCTGTTCCTGTTCGTGGTGATGATGCTCGACATCGACTTTGCCGAGCTGCGTGCCGGATTCATCCGCAACTTCCCGCTGGGGATGCTGCTCGCTGTCGTGCTGCTGTGCGAGCTAGCGGTTGGCGTCGCCGGGTATGGTTCCGGCCCGCTCCAGCTCGGTGCGCCGGATGGGTCCGCGGCAACGCCTGCGGGCGTCAGCAACATCGAAGCAATCGGCGGGCTGCTCTACAGCCGCTACATCTTCCTGTTCGAGGCGGCGGGCATCATCCTGCTGGTGGCGATGATCGGTGCGATCGTGCTGACCCACCGCCAGCGCGGGGGCGTGCGCGGCCAGAATGTCTCGCGCCAGAACCAGCGCCGTCCGGAAGACGCGACCATCAACACCCGGCCGGAAGTGGGCGCTGGGGTGAAGTTATGAGGGGGGTGACGCTATGATCGGCATCGAACATTATGTCGTCGTCAGCTCGATCCTGTTCGTGCTCGGCGTGCTGGGGATTTTCCTCAACCGCAAGAACATCATCGTCATCCTGATGGCGATCGAGCTGATCCTGCTGGCGGTGAACATCAATTTTGTCGCCTTCAGCGCGTTTTTGCAGGACCTTACCGGCCAGATATTCGCGATGTTCGTGCTGACCGTGGCGGCGGGCGAGGCGGCGATCGGGCTGGCGATCCTGGTCATCTATTTTCGCGGGCGCGGCTCGATTGCGGTCGACGATGTCAACCGGATGAAGGGGTGAACTCTTGAACCCGATCCTGCTCATCGTCTTCCTGCCGCTGCTGGCCGCCATTATCGCCGGCCTGGCGGGCAGCATGCTCGGCAATACCGCCGCCAAGCTGCTGACCACCGGCGCGCTGTTCATCTCCTGTCTGCTGAGCTGGCCGATTTTCTTCGGCTTCCTGGCTGGCACGGCCGAGGCCGAGGTGGTCCCGGTGTTCGACTGGATTCGTTCCGGCTCGCTGGACGCCGCCTGGGCGCTGCGGGTCGATACGCTGACGGCGGTGATGCTGGTGGTGATCACCACGGTTTCTGCCGTGGTCCACCTCTACAGCTGGGGTTATATGGAAGAGGATCCGGACCAGCCGCGCTTCTTCGCGTACCTGTCCCTGTTCACCTTCGCCATGCTGATGCTGGTGACCGCCGACAACCTGGTCCAGATGTTCTTCGGCTGGGAAGGGGTGGGCCTGGCCTCCTATCTGCTGATCGGGTTCTGGTTCCGAAAGCCTTCGGCCAGCGCCGCCGCGATCAAGGCTTTCGTGGTCAACCGGGTCGGCGATCTGGGCTTCATGCTGGGGATATTCGGCACCTATCTGGTGTTCGATACCGTCTCGATTCCCGAGATTCTCGCCGCCGCGCCAGCTATGGCGGGTTCAACCATCGGCTTCCTGGGGTACCGCTTCGAAACGATGACAGTGCTGTGCGTGCTGCTGTTCATCGGCGCGATGGGCAAATCGGCGCAGCTGGGCCTCCACACCTGGCTGCCCGACGCAATGGAAGGCCCGACCCCGGTCTCGGCCCTGATCCATGCCGCGACCATGGTGACGGCCGGGGTATTCATGGTCTGCCGGCTATCGCCGATGTTCGAGACCAGCGCCGCTGCGCTCGGCTTCGTCACCTTCATCGGCGCGGCGACCTGCTTCTTCGCCGCCACTGTCGGAACCTGCCAGTGGGACATCAAGCGGGTGATCGCCTATTCGACCTGTTCGCAGCTCGGCTACATGTTCTTCGCGGCGGGCGTCGGTGCCAGCGGCGCGGCGATGTTCCACCTGTTCACCCACGCCTTCTTCAAGGCGCTACTGTTCCTTGGCGCAGGCTCGGTGATCCACGCGATGCATCACGAGCAGGACATGCGCTTTTACGGGGGTTTGCGGAAGCAGATCCCGCTGACCTTCTGGGCGATGATGGCCGGCACGCTGGCGATCACCGGTGTCGGCATTGTCGATGTGTTCGGTTTCGCCGGTTTCTATTCGAAAGACTCGATTCTTGAGGCGGCCTATGCCAGCGGCCGGGAACTGGGCAGCTTCGCCTTCGTCATCGGCATCTTCGCGGCGCTGCTGACCAGCTTCTACAGCTGGCGGCTGATGTTCCTCACCTTCTACGGCACGCCGCGCTGGGCCGGTTCGGAGCATATCCAGCACGCAGTGCATGGCCAGCACGAGAACCCCGACGAAGAAGCCGGGCACGGCGAACACGTCCGGAACCCGGTTGGCACTGCTGGCTACCATCCCCATGAAAGCCCGCTGTCCATGCTGGTGCCGCTCGGCGTGCTGGCCACCGGCGCGCTGCTGGCCGGCTTCATCTTCCATCATTCCTTTATCAGCGACGGCGAAGGTGCGTTCTGGCAGGGTAGCCTGGCCTTCAGCGAACATCTGATCCACGCCATGCACGACGTGCCGCTGTGGGTTAAATGGGCACCTTTCGCGGTTATGCTGACCGGCTTTGCCGTGGCCTGGTACGCTTATATCCGCCGCCCGGAACTCCCGGCGATCTTCACCGCCCAGGCGGGCGTACTCTACCGGTTCCTCTACAACAAATGGTACTTCGACGAGCTCTACGACTTCCTGTTCGTGCGCCCGGCCTTCTGGATCGGCCGGCTGTTCTGGAAGCAGGGCGATGTCGGCATCATCGACCGGTTCGGCCCCGACGGCGCCGCCTGGGTGGTGGTCCAGGGCTCGCGCCTCGCCCAGAAAGTGCAGACCGGATACCTCTATTCCTATGCGCTGGTGATGCTCCTGGGGCTGGTGGGCGCGG
>JANLQW010000025.1:0-2471 GCA_031368085.1 Novosphingobium sp.
AAGCCGAAGAAATTGGTCCGTCCGCCCTTGGCGAGCGCCTGGATATCGGCCTGTTCTGTTTCGCTCACGCGGGCGATCCTTCGGCCTTGAGCGGTCGCGCCAGCAGCTCGGACACCACTTGCCGCGCTGGTGCCTCGCCCCCCAGCAAGCGGTTCACCGCGGCGACAATCGGCATGTCGATCCCTTCGCTGCGGGCCAGATCATCCAGCACCGGCGCGGTGGCTGCACCCTCGGCGACGCTGGTCTTGCCAGACAGCGCCTCCGCCACGCTCATCCCAGCGCCCAGCGCCTTGCCCAGCGAGAAATTGCGGCTGGAAGTAGACGAACAGGTCAGCACAAGATCGCCGAGCCCGCACAGCCCGGCCAGCGTCTCGCCCCGCGCGCCGCGCGCCAGGCCAAAGCGCAGCATCTCGGCATAGCCCCGCGCGATCAGGGCAGCGCGGGCGTTCTGGCCGAGCCTCAGCCCCTCGACCACGCCGCAGGCGATGGCGAGCACATTCTTCACCGCGCCGCCGACCTCGGCGCCGATAAGATCGTCGGAATAATAGGGCCGCAGCGCCGGCCGGGCGATCAGCGGCGAGAGCCGCCGCCACTGCGCCTCCAGCCCAGCGCAGGCGAGCGTGACCGCAGTCGGCAGCCCGGCGGCGACTTCATGCGCGAAGGTCGGCCCGGACAATACGGCGAGGCTGGCGCCGGGCGCGGCATCGGCGGCGACATCGCTCATCAGCCGGCCGCTGCCCGCCTCGATGCCCTTGGCGCAAAGCACCAGATCGCGAGGGGCGTCCGGCAGGGCGGCGAGGACGGAGGCGAGGAACTGCGCGGGCACGACGGCGAGCAGCACCGGTAGCTCCGCCACATCGGCAATCGCATTGGTCGCGCGGATCGTCGGCGCAAGGTTGGCGCTCGGCAGGAACAGGCTGTTGCTGCGGTGCTCGTTAATTTCGGCGACCAGCTCCGGCTCGCGCGCCCAGATCGTCACCGCGCTGCCGTCGCTCGCGAGCGCCTGCGCCAGCGCCGTGCCCCAGGCGCCGGCTCCGATAATGCCTACCCGCCGCTCACCCTGAGCTTGTCGAAGGGTCATGCCTTGACCCCTGCCCCGCGCACCGGCTCGGCGGTATCGTCGAGCGGCCAGCGCGGCCGTGCGGCGAAATCGAGCGGATCGTTCTGGCCCAGAGCAAGCCGCTCGATCCCGGCCCAGGCGATCATCGCGGCGTTATCGGTGCACAGCGGCAGCGGCGGGGCGGCAAAGCGCAGGCCGGCCTCTGCGGCAAGGGCTTCGAGCGCGGCACGGACGGCGCGGTTAGCTGCGACCCCGCCTGCGACCACAAGCGCGCTGATCTCGCCCGCATGGGCCAACGCGCGGCGGGTGCGGTCGATCACGCAGTCGATTGCGGCTTGCTGGAACGAGGCGGCGATATCGGCGCCGGTATAGTCGCCGGCCTGCTTGGCCCGCATCACCGCACTCTTGAGCCCGGCAAACGAGAAATGCGGCTCGGCCCTGCCCAGCAGCGGGCGCGGCAAGGGCACCGCGTTGGCGTTCCCCTCTGCCGCCAGCCGCTCCACCGCCGGGCCCCCGGGATAGCCGAGCCCGAGGATTTTGGCGGTCTTGTCGAACGCCTCGCCCAGCGCATCGTCGATGGTCGTGGCGAGGCGGCGGTAGCGTCCCACCCCCTCGACCACCAGAAGCTGGCAATGCCCACCCGAGACCAGCAGCAGCAGATAGGGAAACTCCAGCGTGGCATCGGCCAGCCGGGGCGACAGGGCATGGCCCTCCAGATGATTGACCGCAATCAGAGGCTTGTCGCCCGCCATTGCCAGCGCCTTGGCGGTGACAAGGCCGACCATCACCCCGCCGATCAGCCCCGGCCCGGCAGTCGCGGCGACGGCGTCGACATCGGCCAGGGTCAGCCCCGCATCGGCGAGCGTGCCGGCGATCAGCGGCGTGAGCAGCTCGGCATGGGCGCGCGCGGCGATTTCGGGCACGACGCCGCCATAAGGCCGGTGCGCCTCGTCCTGCGAGGCGATGCGCTGCGCCAGAATCATCCGCTCGCCGGTAACCAGCGCAGCGGCGGTTTCGTCACACGACGATTCAATGCCCAGAACGAGTGCCATCCCTGCTTCCACTTAGAGAGATTGGACCCTAACACAAGCAGCCCATGAATACGCGCCATTCGCCCCGCCCTTTGCGCCCTGGCCCCCTGCGCCTCGGCACCCGCCGCTCGCCGCTCGCGCTGGCGCAGGCCGAGGAAGCGCGGGCGCGGCTGATCGCGGCGCATGGCCTTGCCGAACAGGATGTCGAACTTGTCCCGGTCACCGCCAGCGGTGACCGCATCCAGGACCGGCCGCTGGCCGGGATCGGCGGCAAGGCGCTGTGGACCAGGGAACTGGATGCACAGCTGCTGGCCGGCGAGATCGACTTCGCGGTGCATTCGCTCAAAGACGTGGAAACCATCCGCCCGGCCGGAATTGCA
>JANLQW010000035.1:0-5970 GCA_031368085.1 Novosphingobium sp.
TGGAAAACAATAAATAGCCCAGGGTCGCGGCTTCGCCTCGCCTCTGGTCTCCTCGGGGCCCAACCCCGGGGCCGTGAATGTGGAGTGGTGAGACTGAATGGCATACGCTGACCAAAAGATGAGCGGTAATCGCATTATTGCGCTTATCATCGTGGCCCTGATTCACATTGTGCTGGTCTATGCGCTGGTCACCGGCCTAGCCTATGAGGGCATCAAGAAGGTGATGCAGCGAGTGTCGACCGTCGACATAAAGGAAGAAGTAAAGAAGGAGCTGCCACCGCCGCCGAAGAAGGTCGATCTGCCGCCGCCGCTTGTCGCGCCGCCGGTGAGGATCAACGTGGCACCCGCCCCGCCGCAGATCATCACTGTGGCTGAACCGCCACCCGCGCCGCCGCCGCCGATTTTCGTCCCCCCGCCACCGGCCGCGCCGCCGCCGCCGCGGTTCACGCCAAAGGGAGCGGTTCCCAAAGGCAACCCCGGCAGTTGGGCTACGACCAACGACTATCCTTCCCGGGCCCTGCGCGAAGAGCGCGAAGGCACGACCGGCTTTCGCGTCACGGTGGGTCCCGACGGCAAGGTGACGGATTGCACCGTAACCAGCTCCAGCGGCCATTCCGACCTCGATGAAGCGGCCTGCGCCAATATCCGCCGCCGCGCCCGGTTTGCTCCGGCCATGGACGGTAATGGCAACCCGACGACTGGCAGCTATTCCAACCGCGTTCGCTGGGTAATTCCGAAAGACTGATGTATTGATGGAGCCAGGCTCGCCTGGCTTGGCTTAGGGCAGCACCCGAATAATTTGAGAGGACCATACGCATGCAGATTGTTGATCTCCTTCAGGCCGCGGCAGCAGCGGCGCCACAGAACAAGTTCGGTTTCGTGGAGGCGCTCGAACAGGGCGGCTTCATCGCTTATGCGACGGTAAGCATCCTGGGCATCATGTCATTTGGCTCGTTTTACATCTTGTTCACCAAGTGGGTCGAACAGGCGAAGATCATGCGTCAGGGGCGCGATTTGCGGGCGAATTTCTGGCGGGCGCCCTCGCTCCGCGAAGGCGCTAACAAGCTCGACAAGGACAGCGCTTGGCGCCAGGTCGTTGAAGATGGCCTCGCTGCCGAAGATCAGCACGGCAAGATGACCGACGCCATGGAAGCCCATGACTGGCTTCATGGCTCGCTTGCCCGTTCTGAAGCGCAGGTCGGCGCTCGCCTGGCATCGGGCCTGCCGTTCCTTGCAACAGTCGGCGCGACCTCGCCGTTCATCGGCCTGTTCGGAACCGTCGTCGGCATTTACCGCGCGCTGATCGCCATCGGCATTGCTGGTTCGGCGTCGATCGACAAGGTCGCCGGCCCGGTCGGTGAAGCGTTGATCATGACCGCGCTCGGTCTGCTTGTCGCGGTGCCGGCGGTGCTGGCCT
The DNA here is from genome assembly GCA_031368085.1 of Novosphingobium sp. Lineage (GTDB taxonomy): Bacteria > Pseudomonadota > Alphaproteobacteria > Sphingomonadales > Sphingomonadaceae > Novosphingobium. The sequence continues at coordinate 1,418 of JANLQW010000035.1, forward strand.
ATAACTACCTGCAGTCCCGCAACAAGCGTATCGCCGAGCAGCTTTCTGGCTTCTCGACCGACATTTTGGCTTACATCAACTCGAAGGGCGCTGTCAGACCGATGTTGGCCGGTCCAGCTGGCAAGCCCGCTGTGGCAGCCCCGGCGCGCCCCGCCACTGCTCCGACCAGGCCGTAACTCGGCCATAATACCGGGAATGGGCGTCCCTCTCATTCGGGACGCCCGCCCACCGGCTGAGGCGACGGGCAGCGGCATGCGGGTCCGTCGTGCTCTTCCGGAAGAAATGTCAGGATAGGATGAATTTATGGCGATTTCGGTAGGCGCGGAAGAAACTCCGATGTCCGACATCAACACCACGCCGCTGGTCGACGTGATGCTGGTGCTGCTGATTATCTTCCTGATTGCGGTCCCGATCGCGATCCAGAGCATCGAAAAGCTGCGGCTACCAGTCATTGTTTCGACCGAATCGAAGGACAAGGTCGAGAACCTGCTGCTTACCGTCAGCACCACCGATCAGGGGAATCGCAGCGCGGGTGATCCGGGTTATGAAGGACCGTCGCGCTACGGTCAGTGCCGCATTTATTTCAACAACATCACCCCGGTCGATTCGGTCGAACTGCGCGACCAGGCGTTCAAGCGCCTCGATGCCATCGTCAAGCGCGCAGGCGGTCCGGAAGCGCTAATTGCAGATCCGGAAAAAATACCGCAGGTGCACATTCGCGGCGACGTCAACACGCCGTGGCGCTGCATTGCCGGGGCAATCTACAACATCCAGATTTCCGGCTACCCGACTGTCGGCTTCATCTCCAATCCGATCGATCCGCTCGCTCAGTAACCGGGCGTACATGTTTTAAGAATCAGGAGTAATTTCCCATGTCAATGTCAGGCGGCAAGGACGATGGTTCGCCGATGATGGAAATGAACACGACGCCGCTGATCGACGTCATGCTCGTTCTGCTCATCATGTTCATCATCACCATCCCGATTGCCACCCATTCGATCGATATCGATCTGCCGGTACCCAACCCCAACGACCCGCCGCCGCCGCCGATCTTGCCGGACAAGAACAAGGTGGTGCTAACCCGCGACGGCCAGATCATGTGGAATACTACGCCGGTAACCGGTGGCCAGCTGGTCACGAACCTCAAGGGGACGCTGGCCCTTCAGCCCGAGCCGGAACTCCAGTTCCAGCCCGAGTCCGATGCCAGCTACGATCTTTCGGCCAAAGTGCTCAACATCATCAAGGGTTCGAAGGTCACGAAATTCGGCTTCGTCGGCAACGAGATGTTCTCCGAATTCGAAAAGGCGCCCAAGAGGTAGGCCCAAGCGCCGCGACAGTTTGAAAGGGGCGGAGCGATCCGCCCCTTTTTTTTCGTTTGCCGCTCGGCCTACTCGCGCTCGGGCCGCATCGCTGCCGCCGCCAGGGTCTCTGCCTCGACCAACAGTTCGTCGTCCGCCGCCCCCGCCGGCATCCGCTCACGCCCGATCATCGTCAAAACCGGTACCGCCAGCGGACTGACCCGATCGAGCCGGACGTGATCGACCTCCCGGCCCGCGCGTTGCAGCACATCGGCGACTCGGCCCACATCGGTCATACGCGCCCGAGCGTCGGCCCAGGCCGCCTCGATCAGCAAATGGCCGGGCTCGTATTTGCGCAGAACATCGAAGATCAGATCGGTCGAGAAGGTCACCTGCCGCCCGCTCTTCTTTTTGCCCGGATGCTGCCGCTCGACCAGTCCGGATATCACCGCCACTTCGCGGAAGGCGCGGCGCAGCAGATAGCTTTGCTGCACCCAATCGACAAATTCATCCGCAAGAATATCGGGCGAGAGCAGCGCCGCCGGCTCGTCGATCCGCCGCAGTCCGGACACCGCCAGCGCATAATCATTGGCGACAAAACCCAAAGGCCCCAGCCCGCGATCTTCCATCCGCCGGGTGAGCAGCATGCCAAGCGACTGGTTCGCATTCCACCCCTCGAAAGTGTAGAACACACTGTATTCCAGGCCCCCATGCGGGAAGCTTTCGACCAGCAGCCGCCCCGGACCGGGCATATGCGAGCGCCAGTCCTGCATTTCCAGCCATTCGCGGACATCGTCGGGAAAGCGCGCCCAACCGGAACGGTCCTGCAAAATGGCGCGAACCCGCTCGCCGAGATGGGTGGTAAGCGCCATGCGCGCGCCCATGTAGCTGGGGATGATCGCCGACTTCTTTGCCGCACGCACAATCAGTTCGAGATCGCGCAGCGCCTCCAGCTCAAGATCGATGCCGGCGAAGCGGAAGGTGTCGCCCGGCTTGAGGCTTGCCCCGAAGACCTCCTCAACCCGCCCCAACGACCGTCCATTCCGAAACCGCACCTCAAGCAGTTCGGCATCGACGATAATGCCCGCATTCATCCGGTGGCGCGCGGCATGCTGGGGATGGACGAGCCGCCAGCTGCCATCCTTCTCGCGCACGATCCGGCGGAACCGGTCGTAGGCCCTGAGCGAATAGCCCCCGGTGGCGACGAAATCGAGCACGCGGGTCCACTCCGCTTCCCCGACCCAGGCGTATGGCAGGGCCGAGCGCACCTCGGCGAGCAGCGCCGCCTCATTGAACGGCCCGGCGCAGGCACAGGCCATGACATGCTGAGCGAGAACATCGAGCGCGCCCGGGCGAAAGTCCTCGCCATCGCGCTGGCCCTCCGCCACCGCATCCGCCGCCGCCACCGCTTCCAGGAATTCAAAGCGGTTGCCAGGCACCAGCAGCGCCCGACTTGGCTGGTCGAGCCGGTGGTTGGCCCGGCCGATCCGCTGCAGCAGCCGCGAGGAGCCCTTTGGCGCTCCCATCTGCACGACCAGATCGATGTCACCCCAATCCACCCCGAGATCAAGGCTGGCGGTGCAGACCAGCCCGCGCAGCTCCCCCCGCGCCATGGCCCCCTCGACCTTGCGGCGGGCCTCCTTCGACAGCGAGCCGTGATGGATGCCGATCGGCAGCTTTTCGTCGTTCGCCTCCCACAGCAGCTGGAAGATATATTCGGCGAGGAAGCGCGTGTTGGTGAACACCAGCGTCGTGCGGTTGGCCCGGATTGCCGCGTAGAGCTGCGGGATCGCCCAGGCGGCGGAGTGACCGCTCCACGGCATGCGGCTTTCCTGCGGCAGCATGATCTCGATCTGCGGCTCGGCCCCCTTCTCGCCGGCGACCAGCGCCACCGAGTCGATTTCCCCCCACGGCGCCAGCCAGCCGCGAAACGCCTCGGGATCGGCCACCGTCGCCGACAGCGCCGCGCGCCGCATATCCGGGGCCAGACCCTGCAACCGCGCCAGCGCCAGTGACAGGAGGTCGCCGCGCTTGCCGGTGGCGAAGGCATGGACCTCGTCGATCACCACCCGCTTCAGGCCCGTGAACAGCGCCGCGCTTTCAGGATAAGACAACAGCAACGAAAGCGATTCGGGCGTCGTCAGCAGCACGTGCGGCGGGCGGGCGCGCTGGCGAGTCTTGCGGTCGGACGAAGTATCTCCGCTGCGGGTTTCGATCCGGATCGGCAGCCCGATTTCCGCGACCGGTGTCATAAGATTGCGCTGGACGTCGTGCGCCAACGCCTTGAGCGGCGAGACATAGAGCGTGTGCAGCCCCTCCGGCACCGGCGCATCGCCAAGCCGGGAGGGCGCGAAGTCCGCGAGCGTCGGCAGAAAACCTGCGAGCGTCTTGCCCGCGCCGGTATCGGCAACGAGCAGCGCATGACGCCCGGCATCGGCCTTGGCCAGCATCTCGGCCTGATGCCGCCGCACCCGCCAGCCGCGCCCTTCAAACCATGCGGCGATCTCTCCGGGTACTTCTCCCGGCGTCATGCAGTGGGCTGCAAAAGTAGAGAATTCGCGCGCATAATCGCTGCTTAGCACTCCAGGGTCCGGAAGCGCAGCGCCGCTTGCATCGAATGCGCGCGGTGAATGGCGTCATTTTACGGGTCGCCCGGCGCTTCCTTGGGACCGGGTATGGACTTGGCTGTAGAGGCCGGGAGATGGGTCTGCATTGCCCCTTGCACCGGGCCCCCCTCCCGGTTAAACGCCGCCCCTGCGCAGGGCCAATGCCCACGCACGCCGCTTTAGCTCAGCCGGTAGAGCACATCATTCGTAATGATGGGGTCAGGTGTTCGAGTCACCTAAGCGGCACCACTACCCTGTTCGCCAAAACCCGCGAATGGTTGCAAAACCCCCAGAAATCTGCCAATAATCGCACTGGTCTAACCGCCAGTGTCCGCCTTTGCACGTCTCTGACCAGACGATTCTGGGGGCCACGGTGGGGGCCATTCGCTAACTGCAAAAAGGCGTGGCCCCCAAATGGCACTTTCGAACATCACGATCCGCAATGCGAAGCCTAGGTCCGGCCCTTACAAGCTGGCCGATGACAAGGGGCTGTTCCTGCTGGTTCAGCCATCCGGCGGGATGCTCTGGCGCATGAAATATCGGATCGATGGGCGCGACGAGGCGGGTAATCCCAAGCGTGTGGAAAAGAAGCTGGGATTTGGCACCTATCCGGACGTGAGTTTGGTCGAAGCGCGCGGTCGGCGCGACG
>JANLQW010000050.1:0-4581 GCA_031368085.1 Novosphingobium sp.
TTTTAGGCCGGTTTTTAGGCAGGTTGGAATTTCGGCATTATTTTACACTCCATTCCGACCGCCCGTAGCTCGTCTTATGCGCCGGGGTGTGCCTTCCGGCGTTGGCGGGAGTATCGTCAACTCGCTGACGTGTACTCTGAATATGCTGCCCGATATTGGCGAACAGCCGTGGCACGTTTGTCGCCCACCTCGGTGTCACAAACCGGCCTGCTATCTCCTCGGCGGCGTTTGGGGTCTACACGAAGCAACGCGCGTAGCGAGCCATGCCGTCCGCGATCTCAAGCCGCTGAATCACGCCGTCGCCGCCCAGGTCTGGCCGTTGCGCCGGAAGCGGCCGGGGCCGATGCGGACAGCGCACCGTTTAACCCGCGCGGCAGACGCGGGTCGAAGCGGTGCCGTGGCGGCGGCGGGCGAGCGGCAACGCGCACATACGCCCCTTCGGCTTCGACCATGTCGCCACCCGACTACACCCAGTGGGTTTAGCCCGCACCGCCGTCATCGCGCTGTTTTGACAGGATGAACCCCGGATAGCCCTTGGCAGCCTCGTCAGCGCAGCGGCGATGGTAGACACCGACGCCTCCGATATAGGGCATGAACACTTGCGGCTTGCCTGGAATATTGGCGCCGCGATACCAGCTCGCGGCCTTGCCGAACAGCGTTGGTTCGGCAACCGCGTTGACATGTTCGACCCAGGCGTCCTGATCTTCCTGCCGCGCCTCGATCCGGTTCACCCCGACTTGGCGCATGTGGGTCAGGCATTCGGCGATCCAGTTAGCGTGCTGCTCGCATGACAGCACCATGTTGCTAATCACCGACGGGCTGCCCGGCCCGGTTATGATGAAGAGGTTGGGGAAATCAGCGATTGCGACTCCAAGATAGGCCCGCGGCCCTTCCGCCCATGCATCGCGCAACGAAATTCCGCCGACACCGCGGATGTCCATGGCAAGCAGCGCGCCGGTGATGGCGTCGAAGCCGGTAGCAAATACGATCGCGTCGACGCGGTAGGTCGCGTCACGGGTACGGATGGCATCGGCTGTAAGTTCTGCGATGGGAGCTTCGCGAAGATTGACCAGGCTCACATTGGGCCGATTGAAGGTCGCATAATAACCCGTGTCGACGCAGATGCGCTTCGTCCCGATCGGATAGTCGCGCGGCATTAGCTGATCGGCGACATCCGGGTCGTCGACGATCTCACCGATTTTGCGGCGGACGAATTCAGCCGCAAACCCGTTCGCGACCTCGTTTGTGGCAATATCGGTAAAGGCGTACATGAAGTTGGTGCCGCCCTTGTTCCACCGCCTCGAAAGTTCGGCCTCGCGTTCCGCGGGGGGCATCTCGTCGGCTTGCTTGGTGGCGTATTCGTGGAGCACGCCCGAGCGGGAATCGCGGGCCTCCTCACGCAGTCGGCGATGGTCGGTGCGCCACAGCTCCTCATGCTCGGCCGGCCGCGGTCCATTCTTCGCCGGCACGCTGAAGCTTGGAGTTCGCTGGAATACGTAAAGCTGCTCCGCTTGCTTGGCGATCTCCGGGATGGCCTGGATTCCGGACGACCCGGTGCCGATGACACCGACGCGCTTGCCGGTGAAATCGACTCCTTCGCGTGGCCATTCGCCGGTGCGGTAGGTCTCTCCCCGAAACTGATCGATGCCAGGGATATCGGGTAGCCGCGACGATGACAGGCAACCGATTGCCATGATGCAATGGCGAGCGGTGAAACGATCGCCGGCGTCGGTCTCAATGGTCCATGTCGAAGCGGCGTCGTCGAAGGTCGCCGCCACGACCCGGGTATCGAACCGCATATGGCGTTTAAGGTCGAAACGGTCAACGACATGGCCGATATAGGACAGGATTTCGGGCTGCGTGGCGAAGCGTTCGCTCCAGCGCCACTCGCGCTCGATTTCGTCGGAAAAGGAATAGCTATACTCCCAACTCTCGACATCGCACCGCGCACCAGGATAGCAGTTCCAGTACCACGTGCCGCCGACATCGCTCCCGGCCTCGAACACCTGAACATTAAGGCCGTCCTGGGTCAGGCGATAAGTCAGATAGATTCCGCCGAAACCCGCTCCCACCACGATCACGTCGAAATCAGTCTCTTGTCCCATGAATATGCCCACCAGTTTGCAAGTGAAACCTCCTAGATCGAGGAGGCGACCTTTTCAAGATTGCCGAGAGTTCCGGTGATGAGTAAAGCGGCGTTTAATCCGATTATGGTCGGCAAAATTCTCCGGGCGCATCACGAGCAACCATCAAAATCATGAAGCAAGCGCGACCAGATAATGTGCCGGCGGATCGAGTGATCGATTTCGATGTGAACAATCCGCGCGATCTCGCTCGCGGATTTCATGAGTCCTTCGAAGTGCTCCAGCAGCCAAACGTCCCTGACCTTGTCTGGACACCCCGCAACGAGGGCCATTGGCTGGTAACCAGCGGCAAGCTGATGATGAAGATTTTTCCGGACTTCGAGAATTTTTCCAACCGGATCATCGTCATCCCCAAGTCAGTCGGCGAACAACATCAAATGCTGCCGACGACTTTAGATCCGCCCGACCACCGCCATTACCGGGTGCTGCTCAACGCCGGACTCTCCGCCAAAGTGGTCAATGCCCGCGAAAACTCGATCCGCGGAATGGCCGCCCGATTAATTGACGGCTTTGTGGGCGACGGCCATTGCAATTTCGTTTCGGATTATGCCGAGAAACTCCCGATCCACGTCTTCCTCGGGATGGTCGATTTGCCGCTCGACGATGCCGCCAAGCTGAAATACTGGTCCGATCTGATCGTTCATCCCGACGGAACAATGAGCTATGCCGAAGCCGCCCAACTGATCTACGATTACCTCGACCCCTACATCGAGCGTCGCCTGACGGCCGGCGGGGACGATCTCCTTAGCCAAATCGTCAATGGTCAGGTGCGCGGGAACCCTCTGACCAAGGCGGAAATGCAGAGCTTGTGCATGCAGGCACTGCTTGGCGGGATTGACACTGTCGTCAATTTTCTCGGCTTCGTTTTCCGTTTCCTTGGTGAAAATGCCGACAAGCGGTCGGAGCTGGCCGATAATCCCGGGGTCATCCCAGGGGCAATCGAGGAATTCCTTCGCCGATTCCCGGTGGTCAATGTCGCCAGAGAAGTACGCCACGACCTGGATTATGCCGGTGTTAATTTGAAGAAGGGCGATATCATCATGCTCGCAAGCGCGCTCGTCGGAACCGACGAGCGCATGAATCATTGCCCGCTTGAAGTCGATTTCCACCGGACATCCGCGCAGCATGGCACGTTCGGCAAAGGCATTCATTTCTGTCCTGGCGCATTTCTGGCAAGGACCGAGGTACGGATCACGATCGAGGAATGGCTCAAGCGAATTCCCGATTTCCAAGTCGCCCCCGGTGCCGATGTCAGTTTCTGCAGTGGCATTGTCGGCGGTGTCAAAAGCCTTTCGCTTGTATGGGACCGGTCGACGATCCAAGACGGAAACTTAGTGCCCACCGCCTAACGAAATCATTTTTCCTAATCTGCCATCAATAAGGAACTGGGTGCCATGCTGAACGACAAGGTCATCATCGTCACGGGCGCGGGATCGGGCATCGGCCGGGCAACGAGCCGAATCCTTGCCAAGTCGGGCGCCAAGGTCATCGTAGCCGATATGTCGGAAACCGGCGCGAGGGAAACCGAGGCATTGATCCTTAAGGACAACGGGGTCGCCAGCGTCGTGCGCGTCGATGTGACAATCGAGGCCGAAGTCAAGGCGATGGTCGATTTTGCAACCGAAACGTTCGGCAGACTCGATGGAGCATTCAACAATGCCGGCATAATGATGCACAGCAAGCTGCCCGACGAACTTGAGGTCAGCGAATGGAACAAGGTTCTGAACGTGAACCTGAACGGATTATATTATTGCCTGAAGTATGAGATCGCAGCGATGCGGCGAACCGGCGGAGGAGCGATCGTCAACACCTCCTCCGTCACCGGTGTTGCCGGTATTCCTTACGGCATAGAATATGTCACTTCGAAACACGGCGTGCTCGGCGCGACGCGCGGCGCGGCTTGCGATGCCGCTGTCACTGGCGTGCGCGTGAATGCGGTGCTGCCCGGATCGATCAACACTCCGATGACTGCGGCCGCCGCGAACAATCCGGAATTTGCCGACATCATGCAGGCCATTCTTGAGCGACATACGGTCGGCCGCCTGGGAGAACCTGAGGACGTGGGCTACGCGGTCAAATGGCTGCTGTCCGACGAAGCTTCGTTCATAAACGGGGCAGCGCTGCCGGTCGACGGCGGCTACACGGCGCGCTAGTGAACCTTTCAGGGCTGCACAGCATCCCGCAGGTTCGGTTGCGATTGCACAAACGGCTTTAGTGCCCCCTTCGAAGGAAAGAGACATGCTCAAGGTTCACCATCTCAAAAATTCCCGCTCAACCCGTATCATCTGGCTGATGGAGGAATTGGGCCTCGAATATGAACTCGTGGTCTATGATCGAAACGCGGCGACACTTCGCGCTCCGGTCGCGCTGTCGCGGCTCCATCCGCTTGGCAAGGCCCCGCTTCTACAAGCCAATGATTCCGTCATCGCCGAGTCGG
>JANLQW010000067.1:0-14735 GCA_031368085.1 Novosphingobium sp.
ACCCTGCGCCGCCAGGACATCATGTTCGCCATCCTCAAGGAAGTGGCTGAGGATGGCGAAGAGATCATGGGGCTCGGCACGATTGAAGTGCTGACCGATGGTTTCGGCTTTTTGCGCAGCCCGGAGGCAAATTACCTCGCCGGCCCCGACGACATCTATGTCTCGCCCAATCAGGTTCGCAAATGGGGCCTTCGCACTGGCGATACGGTCGAGGGCGAGATCCGCGCGCCGCGCGATGGCGAGCGCTATTTTGCGATCAACAAGCTGACATCGGTTAATTTCGACGATCCCGAAGCCGTGCGCCACCGGGTTAATTTCGACAACCTCACCCCGCTTTATCCTGATGAAAAGCTCAATCTCGATACGTCGGACCCGACCGTCAAAGACAAGTCTGCCCGGGTGATCGACATCATCTCGCCGCAGGGCAAGGGCCAGCGCGCGTTGATCGTCGCGCCGCCGCGCACCGGCAAAACCGTGCTGCTGCAGAACATCGCCAAAGCCATTACCGACAATCATCCCGAAGTGTTCCTGCTGGTGCTGCTGGTGGATGAGCGGCCCGAGGAAGTCACCGACATGCAGCGCTCGGTGAAGGGCGAGGTAATTGCCTCGACTTTCGACGAGCCGGCCAGCCGCCACGTCCAGGTCGCCGAAATGGTGATCGAAAAGGCCAAACGCCTGGTCGAGCACAAGCGCGATGTCGTGATCCTGCTGGATTCAATTACCCGTCTCGGCCGCGCCTACAACACTGTCGTCCCAAGCTCGGGCAAGGTCCTGACGGGCGGCGTCGATGCCAATGCGCTGCAACGCCCGAAACGGTTTTTCGGTGCCGCCCGGAACATCGAGGAAGGCGGTTCATTGTCGATCATCGCCACCGCCCTGATCGATACCGGAAGCCGCATGGACGAAGTGATCTTCGAGGAGTTCAAGGGCACCGGAAACTCCGAAATTGTTCTGGATCGCAAGGTTTCCGACAAGCGCATCTTCCCCTCGCTCGATGTCGGCAAGTCCGGGACCCGCAAGGAAGAGCTGCTGGTCGATAAGGACAAGCTGTCCAAGATGTGGGTGTTGCGCCGAATCCTGATGCAGATGGGAACGATCGACGCGATGGAATTCCTGCTCGATAATATGAAAGATTCCAAGACCAACGAAGATTTCTTCGCGACGATGAACCAGTAGCCGGAGCTGCCAAGTGACTGATCTGTTCATGCTGGCCGGTGCGGCCGTTGAATCGATGGGTGGGCCCGCCGAGATCTGGGGCCACATCGTCCACGATTTCTCCAATATCACCAGTCCTGCGGCGATGTCGGCGTTTCTCCAGGTCTTGATGATCGACATCGTGCTGGCGGGTGACAATGCGATCGTTGTCGGGGCGCTGGCAGCCGGACTGCCGCCAGCCGAGCGCAAGAAAGTTATTGCCCTTGGCGTAATAGCGGCGCTGGTGCTGCGAGTTGTCTTTGCCTTGACGGTCACCTGGCTGCTCGGGATTGTCGGCCTGGTGCTGGCCGGCGGTATCCTCCTGCTATGGGTGGCCTGGCGCATGTACCGCGATATCCGCGGCCATACCGCAGCTGAATCGCCCGGTTCGCCCGAGATTATGGGCGACGAGCATTCCGGCATCACCGCGTCGAAAAGCTTCACCGCCGCCGCCTGGTCGGTAGCGGTCGCCGACGTCTCGATGAGCCTCGACAATGTTCTGGCTGTCGCCGGCGCAGCGCGCAATCACCCCGGCATCATGATCGTCGGCCTGATCGTCGCGGTCGCGTTGATGGGCATCGCCGCCAATGTCATCGCCAAATATATCGAGCGCTATCGCTGGATCGGCTGGGTCGGCCTGGTCGTAATCCTCTACGTCGCCGGCAAGATGATCTGGGAAGGTTTTCACGAGGTCCAGCCGTACGTCTCTGCCATGGCTATGTAAGTGGCCAAGACCGGGAACCGTCTACCCTGAGCTTGTCGAAGGGCTGTCCTTTTCTTCGTGCGTCAGGATGGGCAACCCAAAGAAAAAAGCAGCCCTTCGACAAGCTCAGGGAAGCGGGCTTGGGTCAGAGTCCGGTTCACACACCCCGCTCTAAGCCGCTACCCCACATTCGCCGCGAAAAATGCCGCAGTCCGCTCGTCCGCCAGCTTTGCCCCCGCCTCGTCACGGCGCGCGCCGAAGCTGTCTGCGAAACCGTGATCCAGACCTTCGTAGTCAAAGATCGTCACATGCGAATTATCGTCTAGTCCCGCGTGTATTACCTTCTGCGCGGCAGGGGGAACGAAGCCGTCGGCGGTGGGGACATGCAGCAGAAGCGGCTTGGCGATTGCGCGCGATTCGTTGAGCATGGTATCGATACCGACGCCGTAATAGCCGACCGAAGCATCGATATCGGTACGGGTCGCGGTGAGGTAGGCGACCCGGCCGCCCATGCAGTAGCCGACCAGACCGACCTTGGCGACGCCCTGCTCGCGCCTGATCCAATGGATCGTCGCTTCGACATCGCGGATCCCGAGTTCAAAATCGTGTTTCATCATATAGGCGATGCCCTGCTGGAATTCTTCCGGGTCGTCGGGGTTGAGGTCCACCCCGGTCTTCTGCCGCCAGAACACATCGGGCGCGGCGGCGAGATAGCCTTGCTCGGCCCAGTCGTCGCATTTCTTGCGAATGCCGGGGTTCACCCCGAAGATTTCCTGGATGACGATGATCGCGCCGCGCGGCGTTCCGCTGGGCTTCGCCAGATACGTCGGGAAAGTGCCGGTGCGGTCGAGAGTCGGGATTTGGGCGTAGGTTGTCATAAAGGGATCTCCGCAAATTCTGGTCGGCCAATTGGGCGGCCTTGGTGGACTTTGCCAAGGCCCTGTGCAACCCTTGCGGTATAGTCCAAAACGGGAGGTTGACGATGAAAGTGAATGCCGAGATCGACTGCACGCCGGAAGAGGCGCGCCGCCTGATGGGACTGCCGGACCTTACCAAGGTTCACGAAGCCTATCTCGATGCTGCCGCCAAGGCAATGCAGGGCGCCGGCAGCCTTGACCAGCTGCAAGACTACGCGCGTCAGCTCGCGCCTATGGGCCAGATGGGTCTGAAGCTGTTCCAGCAATTCCTCGAAGGCGGGGCGAAATTTGCCGGCGGGGCCAAAGCGAAGAAGGCCGAGTAGCGCTTCCTCAAGCGGCGCCGAAGCTGCTGGCGCGCCAAAATGAGCGATACTATTTTCGCCCTGTCCAGCGGCGCCCCTCCGGCAGCGATTGCGGTGGTGCGGATCAGCGGGCAGGACGCAGGCGCGGCCTTGCGGGCACTGACCGGCAAGGCTTTGACCCCGCGCCGGGCCAGCTATGTCCGGCTGCGCGATGGACGCGGCGACACGCTTGATCGCGCGCTGGCGCTGTGGCTGCCGGGACCAGGCACGGCAACTGGCGAGGATATCGCCGAACTCCACTGCCACGGCGGCCGAGCGGTTATCGCCGGGGTGGAAGCGGCGCTGGCGGCGATGCCGCAGTTGCGCCGCGCAACTTCTGGCGAATTCACCCGGCGTGCGTTTGCCAACGGCCGCATCGATCTTGCCGAGGCCGAGGGTCTGGCCGATCTGCTCACGGCGGAAACCGAACTGCAGCGCCGCAGCGCCATGGCGATGGCCGGCGGCGCCTTCAGTCGCATGGTCGAAGCGTGGCGCGAGGAACTTCTGGCGATTTCGGCATCGATTGAGGTCGTTCTCGATTTCGTTGACGAGGACGATGCCGCGACTCTGCCGACTACATTCACCTCGCGTCTCCAGTATTTGGGCATGGAACTTGGCGCCTGGCTCGCCCGTCCGCGCGCCGAAGCGCTGCACGAGGGATTCCGAGTTGTGCTCTCTGGCCCCCCGAATTCGGGAAAGAGCACTCTTTTCAATGCGTTGGTTGAATCCGACGCGGCCATAACCGCGCCCATTGCCGGGACCACCCGTGACGTCTTGACTTATCCGGTGGCGATCGGGGGTGTGCCATTCCGCTTCGCCGACACCGCCGGACTGCGCGATCAGGCGGGCGATGCGATCGAGGCGATGGGGGTCGCGCGCGCCCGCACGGCAATCGGCGATGCCGATCTGGTGCTGTGGCTTGGCCCGGAGAGCGAGGGACCAGCCGGGGCCTGGGAGATTCAGCCACAGGTCGACCGGCCGTGCCACCCTGCCAAGCGCGCGCCTCGACACCGGGTTTCAGCGGTATCGGGCGAGGGGCTGGACACGCTGCGCCGCGACCTGGTGGTTACGGCTCGTGCAGCGCTGCCCAAGCCTGGCGAGGGGGCACTCAACGCGCGGCAGCACCGGTTACTGTCCGAGGCCGAAGCGGCGCTGGTGCGTGCGGCGTTGCAATTCGACCCATTGCTCTGCGCCGAAAACTTGCGCCTGGCCCGTGTCGCTTTCGATGGGCTGCTCGGCCGTACGACAACCGAGGATATGCTCGACGCGCTGTTTGGACGGTTCTGCATCGGCAAGTGATGTTCCACGTGAAACAGCTCGCGCTTTGACCCGATTGCCCTGCTGCCGTAAGGGCGCAGCCGATGGAAAGTTTTGACATCATTGTTATCGGCGGGGGACATGCCGGGTGCGAGGCGGCGGCGGTGGCTGCCCGGATGGGTGCGCGAATCGCGCTCGTCAGCTTTGACCTCGCGGCAGTGGGGGCGATGAGCTGCAACCCGGCGATCGGCGGGCTGGGTAAGGGGCATCTGGTTCGCGAAGTCGATGCCTTCGACGGATTAATCGCCCGCGCCGCCGATGCTGCGGCAATTCACTACCGTATGCTCAACCGCTCCAAAGGCGGCGCCGTCCACGGCCCCCGCGTCCAGGCCGACCGCAAGCTGTTCAAGGCAGCAATACGCCGGCTGCTGGCTGAGCAAGGCGATCTGACACTTCTCGAAGGCGAAGTGGCCGGGCTGACCCTGACGGGCGGGCGGGCTAGCGGTGTGACCTTGGCCGATGGCACGGTACTGGCAGCGCCTGCGGTTTTGCTCTGCACCGGGACGTTTCTTGGCGGCACCCTGTTTCGCGGCGAGGAGCGGATGACGGGAGGCCGGATCGGCGAGGCCTCGGCCCAGCTGCTCGCCAGCCAGCTGCGCGAGGCGGAGCTGCCGATGGCAAGGCTCAAGACGGGCACGCCGCCCCGACTTGACGGCCGCACCATCGACTGGTCGCGGCTAACGGAGCAGCCATCGGACGCTGAGCAGTGGAGCATGTCGGCGATGTCGCAACGCCGGGTCAATCCGCAGATTTTCTGCGCCATCACCCGCACCAATCCTCGTAGCCACGATGTGATTCGCGCCAACCTGCACCGCTCCCCGCTGTTTTCCGGCGCGATCGGCGCGCAGGGGCCACGCTATTGCCCGTCGATCGAGGACAAGATTCACCGCTTCGCCGACCGCGACTCGCACCAGATTTTCCTCGAACCCGAGGGGCTGGACACACATCTGGTCTATCCCAACGGCATCAGCACTTCGCTGCCGGCCGATGTCCAGCTCGCCATGCTCAGGACAATGGCGGGGCTTGAGCATGTGGTGATGGCAGTGCCGGGCTATGCGGTCGAATACGATCACATCGATCCCCGCGCGCTGCGTCCCAGCCTTGAGCTGCGCGCGATTCCCGGACTCTATTGCGCGGGCCAGATCAACGGCACCACCGGCTATGAGGAAGCCGCAGCCCAGGGCCTGGTCGCCGGGATGCATGCGGCGGCTAATGTGCTGGGGCGAGAGCCCGCACCACTCGACCGGGCCAACAGCTATTTGGCGGTGATGATCGACGATCTGACGCTGCATGGCGTCTCCGAGCCCTACCGCATGCTCACCGCCCGTGCCGAATACCGCCTGCGCCTGCGCGCCAACAACGCCTCGACACGGCTTACGCCGCTGGCGAACGCGGCAGGTTGTGTCGGCGCGGCGCGGCGCGACTGGTTCGTTCGGCGCAACGCAGCGAGAGAACAGCTGGAGATCGAGCTTGGGCGAGAAGTGGGAGCGCATGAACTGGCCGCGTCCGGGCTGCCGGTACGCGGGGACGCCGGGAGATTGGCGTTGCGCGAATGGTTGCGCTTCGGCGGCGTCGAACTTGACGGACTTGCGCCATGGATCGCTGACCATGCCTTGCTCGACGTGGAAATAGCGGCGGAAGTGGCCGAGGATGCCGCCTATGCGCCGTACCTTGCCCGGCAGGACAGCGAGTTGCGGGACTTGCGCGCGAGCGATGCGCTGCCGCTCGGCGATCACTTTCCTTACGCGGCGATCCCCGGCCTCTCCCGCGAGATGGTCGAGCGGCTGAGCCGGGCCATGCCGTCGTCTCTGGCGGCAGCTGGGAGGGTTGCAGGCATCACACCGGCGGCGCTGGCGGCACTCCTGGTGCATGCGCGGCGGCAGTCGGCATGATTTCCAGCGAAGCCGAAGCGAGGGACTGGCTGCGGACTTTGCCCGAAGTCGGTGACGTGGTGATGGCGCGGCTGGAGCGGCTGGCGGCGATGCTGATAACGGAGAATGATCGGCAAAACCTGGTGTCATCGGCCAGCCTGATTGACGTCTGGCAAAGGCATATTGCCGACAGCGCCCAGCTTTTGAACTTTGTTCCACGTGAAACATGCTCACCCTGGCTCGACCTCGGTACTGGTGCGGGATTTCCGGGGCTGGTCATAGCGGCGCTCCGTCCCGAATGTACGGTAATCATGGTCGAGTCGCGCACGCTCAGATCCGATTGGCTTGAGCGCGCTTCAACTGAGCTGGCGCTACACAATGCAGTCATCGCGCGCGTTCCCGTCGAGCGAGTTGAGACGCAGCCAATGGGGGTCATATCGGCGCGTGCCTTTGCCCAGCTTGGCCGATTGCTGAAGCTGTCGGCGCGATTTTCCACAGACGACACAGTCTGGCTGTTGCCGAAGGGCCGTTCTGCGCGTCAAGAGTTGCAATCGCTCCACGGCTGGAATCACCTGTTCCACGTGGAACAATCGCTGACCGACGAGGATGCCGGTATAATTACCGGTCGGCTGCTTGGCAGAAAAGGGCGCTAACCGTGATCCGCATTGCCATTGCCAATCAGAAAGGCGGTGTGGGCAAAACCACCACGGCGATCAATCTCGCCACCGCGCTGGCCGCGACAGGCTGGAAGGTTCTGCTGATCGACCTCGATCCCCAGGGCAATGCCTCGACCGGGATTGGGGTTGCCGCCAGCGACCGCCAGAGTTCAACCTATGAATTGCTGATTGACCAGGCTCCGCTGCGCAGCTGTGTGCAGTCCACCAAAATCCCCGGCCTCGACATTGTCCCCGCCACAGTCGATCTGTCCGGGGCGGAAGTCGAGCTGGTTTCAGTTGATGACCGAACTGGCCGTTTGACCCGTGCGCTGGCCGGGGAGGTGGGTTACGATATCTGCATGATCGATTGCCCGCCTTCGCTCGGCCTGTTGACGCTCAACGCGCTGGCAGCGGCCGACACGCTGCTGGTGCCGCTGCAATGCGAGTTTTTCGCACTCGAGGGCCTCAGCCATTTGTTGCAGACGGTCGAGCGGGTGCAGCAGCGCTTCAACCCCGATCTCGGCATCGTCGGCATTGCTCTGACCATGTTCGATCGCCGCAATCGCTTGTCCGACCAGGTTTCCGCAGATGTGCGCTCATGCCTGGGCGAACTGGTTTTCCAGGCGACGATCCCGCGCAATGTCCGACTGTCCGAAGCGCCCAGCCATGGCTTGCCGGCGCTGGTCTACGATCACGCCTGCGCTGGCAGCCGTGCCTATATGGCACTCGCCCGCGAGTTGATGGCGCGCTTGCCGGAAAGAAGGAAAGCCGCATGAGCGACAATTCCATAATTCCCATGACCGCCGCCGCGGCAGCCGGGTCATTGGTCAAGCGTAAGCCGCTGGCACTGGGGCGCGGGCTCGGCGCCTTGATGGGCGAAGTCCGCCGCGAGGAACCGCTGGTCGCAGCGGCGGCTAGCAGCGAACCCGGAACTGCCAAAGCGGTTGGGCTGGCGATGCTAAGCGTTGCCGCAATCGAGCCACATCCAAGCCAGCCGCGCCGCCACTTTGACGATGCCGCACTTGATGAGCTGGCCGCTTCAATTGCGGCGCGCGGGGTAATTCAGCCAATTATCGTCCGGCCGCTGGGGGAGGGGCGATATCAGCTGGTCGCCGGTGAGCGCCGCTGGCGGGCGGCGCAGCGCGCACAACTCCATGAAATACCAGCCTTAATTCGCGTTCTGGGCGAGCGTGAAGTGATGGCGCTGGCGCTAATTGAAAACCTCCAGCGTCAGGATCTCAACCCGATCGAGGAGGCGCGCGCCTACCACCGGCTCGCCGAGGACGAAGGGCTGACCCAGGCCGAGATCGCCCGCATGGTCGATAAGTCGCGCAGCCATGTCGCCAATCTTCAGCGCTTGCTGGCGCTGCCCGAGCCCGTCTTGGCGATGGTCGAGGATGGCCGGCTGGCGATGGGCCATGCCCGGGCGCTGATCGGCGCGCCCAATGCGTCGGACATTGCCGAAGCGGCGGTGGCCAAGCACCTTTCGGTTCGCGAGGTCGAGCGGTTGGTGCGGCGTCGGCAGGTTGGCGAGAGCGCACCTAGACGCAGCCGCGCGGTCCGCGATTCCGCTGATTCCGCTGATATCGCCGCCGTGCAGGGCCATCTTGAGGAATTCCTCGGCCTGGCCGTTCGCATCAACGGTGACGCCGACCCGCGCTCGGGCTCGGTGACCATCCGCTACCGCACGCTCGATCAGCTCGATCTGATTTGTCAGCGGCTCACCGGCGGCGGGATCTGACTCTATAGCCAAGCGCGGAAAGTTGCGCGGCGCAACTTGAAGCGGCGTTCTTGCGGCTCAATTCACCTTGATTCGCTTGTCCGGCAGCGGGCGGTGACTGCGCGCGCGCGGGGGAATAAAGCGCGTGCGGACTGGCACATATTCCTCCGTCTCTTGCTCGCAAGGTTGGCAATCCTGCTGGATTTGCGTCGGCGCCATTGCCCCTGGCTGGACAAAAGTCTGGCCCGGGTAGCCGTAATTCAGGCCGTAGCCCGGCTGAGCGTAGGCACGGTAATAGTCGTCGAGATAGGCCTCACAGTAATCATAGGCCGGGCGGAAGCCACCGTCATGGCTTGCGCCATGATGACGGCGACGCCCATATTGCCGGCCATCGTCATAGTAATGCGCGGTGCGGCGGCGGCATTCCCACAGCCAGGCCTCGCGCGTGCGCGGGTCGATCCCGGCAGCGGCAGGGGCAAGAATACCACTGTCATGCCACACCGGCCGCATGTCTGGAACGCTGGCCGGCGGGGGTGAAGCGGGTAGAAGCGGCGTGTGCAGGGGGAGATCGGCGGCGACCGGCGAATTGCCGGGCATCCCCGGCGCCTCCGCTGCGTACACGGGCTGAACCAGCACCAGCGCCAGAGCAAATGCGCTCGGCGCACCCCATATCCGGGCTAAGTGGCGTGACGGCATAAGATTCCCTTCATGGCTCCGGAAGCAATCCCGGCGTCGGGGCGGAAACTAGCATCGGCCAGCCCGGTGAACCAAGGGGCGCTGCGGCACTCAATTGGCGCTGTCCCGTTTCGGTGCAGGCGGATTTCCAGAATTTTCGGAGCGATCAGCGCAGGCAGCGCCTCTATTGCCTCTCGGCGAAACTCAACATTGCCGGCACGCTTTAGCGACACGGGCATTGCCGCTTGGAGTTTCTCTACCTATCTCACCGCGATGATCCGAAAACTGCGCAAACCGCTCATCTGGCTGGGCATCGTACTGCTTGTTCTGGCGCTGCTGGGCTTCTGGGTAATGCGGGGAAATCCCTCGAAGCTCGATAGCGCGGCAACCTCCGGCAAGACACCGCTGCTGGTCGAGCCCGATTCCGAGATGTTCCCGAGCACCGGCCTGGCGAAGACTATCGGCTGGGCTGGCGGATTGGCGCCAACCCCGGCGCGGGGCCTGGCGGTCAGTCGCTTCGCCGATGGCCTGAGCCATCCTCGCACCATGCTGACCCTGCCCAATGGCGACGTACTAGTGGCCGAAACCAACGCCCCTCCGGGCGCCGGCCCGGGCGGCATCACCGGTTTCTTCATGAAGCTGTTCATGCGCCGGGTGGGCGCGGACGTGCCGTCCGCCAACCGTATTGTCCTGCTGCGCGATGCTGATGGAAATGGCAGAGCGGAGCAACGCTATACCTTCCGCACCGCCGGGCTGGCCTCGCCGTCGGGTATGGCCTGGGGCAATGGCAAGCTCTACATCGCCAATCACAACGCCGTGCTCGCCTTCGACTTCACACCGGGCCCGACCGCGCTGATCGGCGAGCCGCGCAAGCTCATGGATTTGCCTGCGGCAGGCAACCACTGGATGCGCAATCTGGTGCTAAGCCCCAATGGCAAGAAGCTCTACGCCGCAGTCGGCTCGGCGTCGAACATCGGTGAGCAGGGCATGGCGGCCGAGGCTGGCCGTGCGGCGATCTGGGAACTGGATATTGCCAGCGGCAGCCGCCGCCAGTTCGGCGCGGGCATGCGCAATCCCAACGGCATGGCTTGGAATCCTTCCACCGCTGAGCTTTGGGCAACGGTCCAGGAGCGCGACTTGCTCGGGCCCGATCTCGTGCCCGATTACCTCACCAACGTCCCGGTCGGCGCGCAATATGGCTGGCCGTGGGTCTATTGGAAGAACAATCCGGACTGGCGGGTGAAGGATCCGATGCCGGATTTTCTCATCGACTATGCCCGCAAGCCTGAATATGCGCTGGGCGCACATACCGGCGTGCTCGGCTTGCTGTTCTCGTCTGGCGGCAACCTGATGGGCGAGACGTTCGCTAACGGCGCTTTCATCGCGCGCCATGGCTCATGGAACCGCAAGCCGCTGGCGGGCTATGATGTTGTGTTCGTTCCCTTCGATGCCAACGGCAATCCAGTTGGGCTGCCCCAGCCCGTGCTGACCGGTTTCCTCGCTGCCAAGGCCAAAGAAACGCATGGCCGTCCGGTGTGGCTCGCTTGGGACGGCGCGGGCGCCTTGCTGGTGAGCGACGATACCGCGGGCATTATCTGGCGGGTGCAGGCCCCCGGCGCGGCGCGTTCGGCAGCGCCCAGGCCGGTGGTGACCGCCCGCATGCCGGCGACGCGAGAGCTGAAAGGCGATCCCAGTGCGCAGTTCGAGGCGGGCTTCAAAGACGACTATGTCCGGATTCCGCAGTAGCCGTCAGATTGCCATACCCGCGCGCCCGGCCAGTTCGTTGACGAACTGCCAGGCGACCCGGCCCGAACGGGCCCCGCGCCGCTTCGACCATTCGAGCGCCTCGCCGTGTTCCCAGCTCAGCCCGAGGCTTTGCGCGTAACCGGCTATGATCGCCAGATAATCGTCCTGGCTGCAATTGTGAAAGCCGACCGACAGGCCAAACCTGTCGGCGAGGGCGAGGCGGTCGTCGAGAGCGTCGCGCGGGTTGACCGGGTCGTCCTGCTCGCTGAGATGGCGCGCCACGATGGCCCGGCGGTTCGATGTCACCGCCAGCCTGACATTGCCCGACCGCGCCTCGACTCCGCCCTCCAGCCAGGAACGCAGCGCACGCGGGCCGCTGCTGTCGCCGTCTTCGAAACCGAGATCGTCGATGAACACGAGGAACTGGCGGTTGACCGGACGCAGCGCGGTAAACAGGCCGGCAAGGGCAGTCAGGGCATCCGGCGCGACCTGAACCAGCGCGACCCGTGCGGGATCGTCCGCTTGCGCGGCGAGGATGGCCGAGCGCAGCAGCGCCGATTTGCCCATGCCGCGCGAGCCCCACAACAGCATGTCATGCGCGGCGTGGCCGGCGGCGAGGCGGGCGATGTTTTCGGTGACAATGGCTTTCTGGGCAGTGATCCCGCGCAATAGTTCGAGCGCTGGGGCGTGAATCTGCGGTACCGCCCGCGCGCCGCTGCCGTCCCAGACATAGGCGGGATGCACCAGCCAGTCGGTCGGCACAGCCTGCTTCGGCATGAGCCGCTCCAGCGCAGCGGCAATCCGCGCGAGGTCCTTGTCGCTGCCGCTCATCCCGCCAGCGCCCCGGCATCCAGCGCATAAAGCAGTTCGGCACCGCCCATCGCCGAGGCTCTCAGCCCGGCGGCTTCGGGAACCACATGTTCGAGGAAATAGCGCGCAACCACTGGTTTACTGCGCGCGATGCCCGGCGGCACGCCAGCTTCCCCCGCCGCGCGGGCCTGACGCAGCAATTGCCAGCCGGCGGCAGCGACGGCGCACATGGTGAGGTAGGGCACACTCCCCGCGAGCCGGTCGTCAAGGCTGGCATCCCTCACCATCCATTCGCCGATTGCCGCGCAATCGCGGGCCAGGCCGGCCAGCGGCGCGGCGTCATCCGCCTCGCGGGCGATGTCCGCCATCAGCGCCGCCAGCACGAGCCCGTTCTCGAAATTGAGTTTGCGCGTGACGAGATCGGCCGCCTGAATGCCGTTGGTGCCCTCATAAATCGGCGCAATCCGCGCGTCGCGGTAAAGCTGGGCGGCGCCGGTCTCCTCGATGAAGCCCATGCCGCCGTGGATCTGGATGTTGAGGCTGGCCACTTCGCAGCCGGCGTCGGTGCCCCAGGCCTTGAGCAGCGGCACCAGGAGGTCGGCGCGCGCCAGTGCCGCAGCGTCTCCCAGTGAGCCGCGATCGACCTGGCCGGCGGTGTAGTAGAGCAACGCGCGCGCGGCCTCGGTCAGCGCGCGCATCCGAAGCAGCATGCGGCGCACGTCGGGATGCTCGATAATCGCTACCGACGCCTTGTCGGGGGAGCCGGCGCGGGCCGATTGCACCCGCTCTCGCGCGTAGCGGCTGGCCTGTTGCAGTGCGCGTTCGGCGATCTGGATGCCCTGGCTGCCGACATTGATCCGGGCTGCGTTCATCATCGCGAACATCGCCTTGAGCCCCTCGTTCTCGCGGCCGACCAGCTCGCCGATGCAGGCATCGCTGTCGCCATAGCTCATCACGCAGGTGGGCGAGGCATGGATGCCGAGCTTGTGTTCGAGGCTGACCGCCGTGAGATCGTTACGCGCGCCGAGGCTGCCGTCTGCGTTCACCAGATATTTGGGCACGACGAAAAGCGAAATCCCGCGCGACCCCACCGGCGCGCCGGGAGTGCGGGCCAGCACCAGATGGACGATATTCGCGGCCAGATCGTGTTCGCCCCAGGTGATGAAGATCTTGGTGCCCTTGACGCGGAATTTGCCGACATGCTCGCCGTCCCTGATTGGGGTGGCCGCAGTGCGGAGCGCGCCCAGATCGCTGCCTGCCTGCGGTTCGGTAAGGTTCATTGTTCCCGACCATTCGCCGCTGACCAGCTTGCCCAGGTACATCGCCTGTTGTGCCTCGCTGCCGTAATGCCGCAGCGCCTCGATCGCGCCGACGGTCAGGATCGGCAGCAGCGCAAAGGCGAAATTTGCCGCGCCGAGGTTCTCCAGCACGCAGCAGGCAAGGCTGAACGGCAGGCCCTGTCCGCCGAACTCCTCCGGGCCGGCAATGCTGTTCCAGCCCGCCTCGACATAGGCCCGGTAGGCCTCGGCGAAACCTTCGGGCAGCGTAACCACGCCGTTGTCGATCGCGGCCCCTTGCGTATCACCGATGCGGTGCAGCGGCGCCCATTCGCCGGCCGCGAAACCGCCGATGCCCTCGACAATTGCCGTGACCAGATCGGGGCTGGCGGCAGCGAATCGGTCGTGCGCGGCGAGCTCGTCGATCCCGGCGCTGATCTGAAGCGCGAATATCTGCTCGGCGCTGGGCGGAGTGTACTCGATCATGCGCTTTCCCTTGGCTTTGTGTCCCACCGCCTATAGCGCCGCGCCATGGCGGACAACAGCCCACCCACCATCCAGGCCGCCGACGCCGCCGCGATTATTAGGGCGGCTGGCGTCCTGCGCGGCGGCGGTCTGGTCGCAGTCCCGACCGAGACGGTCTATGGCCTTGCCGCGCGGGCGGACAGCGATGCGGCGGTGGCGGCGATCTTCCGCGCCAAGGGCCGGCCCGATTTCAATCCGTTGATCGTCCATGTCGGCGATCTGGCACAGGCGGAACTGCTGGCGGAACTGGACGGCCGGGCGACGGCGCTGGCGGCGCGCTTCTGGCCGGGAGCGCTGACGCTGGTGTTGACCAAGCGCGCCGACGCACCGCTCGCCGCTGCGGTCACTGCCGGCCTGCCGACGGTCGCACTGCGCTGTCCTGCGCATCCGGTCATGCGTGCGCTGATCGCCGAGACCGGACTGCCGCTCGCCGCGCCATCTGCCAACCGCAGCGGCGCGGTCAGCCCCACCAGCGCCGCGCACGTCGCAGCTTCGCTGGGCGGGAACATCGGGCTGATTCTCGATGGCGGAAACTGCGCGGCGGGGATCGAATCGACTATTCTTGCGCTGCGAGGGGAGGCCGGTTGGCAGGTTCTGCGACCGGGACCGGTTACGACGTCGCAGATTTCCGCCATTCTCGGCGAGGATAATGAAGTCCTGACGCCATCGGCGGCGCTAGAGGCGCCGGGCCAGCTTGCCAGCCATTATGCGCCGGGCAAGCCGCTGCGGCTCGGGGCCAGTTGCGCGGAACCAGACGAGTTCCATATCGGTTTCGGGCTGGTGGGGGGCGATGTGACTCTGTCGGCCGCGGGTGATCTGGCGGAAGCCGCGGCCCGGCTTTACGCCGCGCTGCACCAAGCGGGGGCTGCAGCGAAACCCCGGATAGCCGTCGCGGGGGAGGCAGAAGGGGGGCAGCGCCCCGCCCAACAATAAACGGGGGGGCGGCCCGCGGCGGGCGGAAAAGGGTTAGGCGGGGGGGGGGG
>JANLQW010000088.1:0-22283 GCA_031368085.1 Novosphingobium sp.
GGTAAAGCGTTCCAAGCCGGTTTCCGGATCGTCAGAGATTGCCCAGGTCGGCATCATTTCGTCCAACGGCGATACCGAAGTTGGTGAAAAGATTGCCGAAGCCATGGAAAAGGTCGGCAAGGAAGGCGTGATCACCGTCGAGGAAGCCAAGGGGCTCGAGTTCGAACTCGATGTCGTCGAAGGCATGCAGTTCGACCGTGGTTACCTCTCGCCCTACTTCATCACCAATCCCGACAAGATGACCGTCGAGCTGGAAAACCCCTATGTCCTGATCCACGAAAAGAAGCTGTCGAACCTGCAAGCGATGCTGCCGATTCTCGAAGCCGTGGTGCAGAGCGGCCGTCCGCTCCTCATCATCGCCGAAGACATCGAAGGCGAAGCACTGGCCACCCTGGTGGTCAACAAGCTGCGCGGCGGCCTCAAGGTTGCTGCCGTCAAGGCGCCGGGCTTCGGCGATCGCCGCAAGGCCATGCTGGGCGACATCGCCACGCTGACCGCCGGCGAGATGATCTCGGAAGACCTCGGCATCAAGCTGGAAAGCGTCACGGTCAGCATGCTCGGCCAGGCAAAGCGCGTCACCATCGACAAGGACAATACCACCATCGTCGATGGCAATGGTTCGGCCGACGACATCAAGGGCCGGGTTGAGCAGATCCGTTCGCAGATCGAGACGACGACCAGCGACTATGACCGCGAAAAGCTGCAGGAACGTCTGGCCAAGCTGGCCGGCGGTGTTGCCGTGATCAAGGTTGGCGGCGCTTCGGAAGTTGAAGTGAAGGAGCGCAAGGACCGCGTCGATGACGCTCTCCACGCCACCCGCGCTGCGGTGGAAGAAGGCATCGTCCCGGGCGGCGGCACGGCACTGCTCTATGCCACCAAGGCGCTGGA
The DNA here is from genome assembly GCA_031368085.1 of Novosphingobium sp. Classification (GTDB taxonomy): domain Bacteria; phylum Pseudomonadota; class Alphaproteobacteria; order Sphingomonadales; family Sphingomonadaceae; genus Novosphingobium. The sequence continues at coordinate 889 of JANLQW010000088.1, forward strand.
CGGCCTCAAGGGCGCCAATGACGATCAGACCCGCGGCATCGACATCGTTCGCAAGGCGATCCAGACGCCGCTGCGCCAGATCGCCGAGAATGCCGGCCATGACGGCGCGGTGGTTGCCGGCAATCTGCTCCGCGAAGACGACGAAACCCAGGGCTTCAACGCCGCTACCGACGTATACGAGAACCTGGTTGCGACCGGTGTGATCGACCCGACCAAGGTCGTGCGCATTGCCCTGCAGGACGCAGCCTCGGTTGCCGGTTTGTTGATCACGACCGAAGCCGCGATCAGCGACCGGCCCGACGACAAGCCGTCCATGGGCGGCATGCCCGGCGGCGGAATGGGCGGAATGGGCGGCATGGACTTCTAAGTCCAAGCCAATCGCAAAGCACACTTGGGGCCGGGAAGAGCAATCTTCCCGGCCCTTCGTATTGCCGGTGTTGGCGGTGGATGCGGGGGGCAGATGGACTCCAGCCGAATTGCACATTTTCGACGAAAGGTTCATTTGTACAAAGCATGGAACATATCCGGCGATTCGCGCGTTGTTGTGACCTCTCAAGGAGTTCTGCGGCCGATGCGCACGCCGAGGCGGGTTGCCGCCAAACTGATTGTACTCGGGATTAGGCAACAGACGATGGACAGCATGGACGCAACACAGAATGGGGCGGCGGAACCCGGAACCGTTAACCTCGTTGTGATCTACGCTTTGATTTTGGGCAAGATTTCACAGTTGCCCGCAGATATGCGGCGTTTCATCGCCAGGGCCCTTGCGATAAAAACATCCCCCGTTAGGCCTCGGCGTTAAGGGGATCCTAAGCATGAACCACATAACATGCCCGCTGTCATGAGGGTTTCCATCAGACATTTGCTGAAATTCGCGCTTGGTCCGGTTGCGCTTGCCGCATCGTTCGCGATAGTTCCGGCCTCTTCGATCGCGGCCGATTCTTCCGATATTGGCGCTTCCTTCGATCGCACGTTCGGAACTCAGGCGCGGGTTCCGGTTGAGTCCCCATATGACGATCCCTTTCAAACACAAATTCTCCAGCTCGCCAGCGCCGGCCAAGGCCGCATTGGCGTTGCCGCGTTCGATCTCGCAACCGGCCGCAGCGTAGCCGTTCTGGGCGACCAGCCGTTTCCCATGGCTAGCACCAGCAAGGTCGCCATTGCCGCGACCTTCCTGGAAATGGTCGATTCCGGCCGCTACAAGCTCACCGACCAACTGCCACTGATGGTGCCGGTAGCATCGCGCAAATTCGCCGGCCCGGTGGCCCCGGTGCGCCCGGGCATGTATATTTCGGCGCAAGGGCTGATCGATTTAGCGCTGACCCGAAGCAGTAATCCGGCGACGGACGCGCTGCTGGCCGCAGTCGGCGGTCCCAGGGCGGTGAATGACTGGCTTCGCCGCGCGGGCCTCGCCGGAGTTCGGCTCGACCGCGACATCGCAACGCTGGTGCGCGACGATGGCGCCGTCGATCCCGCCACAACAATCGACCCGAGGGACAGCACCACACCGATGGCAATGGTCCGCCTGTTGGCCGGCCTGCACCGTGGGCAATGGCTCAGGCCGGAAAGTCGCGCGGTCATCCTCGGTGCGATGGCGCGATGTGAGACGGGCAAGCGCCGCATTAAGGCGCTGTTGCCCGGTGTCAGCATCGCTCACAAGACCGGTACGCTGGCCAATACCGCAAGCGACATTGGGATCATCAACATGCCCGACGGCCGCGTGGTGGCTCTGGCGATTTATGTCACCGGCCAAGGTGGCAAGCCCTATCGCGACGCCCGCATTGCCGAGATCGCGCGCGCAATCTATAACGGATATCTGTTTAACAGTGCGACCCTCAGCCGCACGGTTGCGCGCTGATCGGATCGGGCTGATCGCAGGCGACGGTCACGGCCGCATTTGTTTCAGCTCTGACGGAACTGCCGGCAAGTTTTTGCTTTTCTTTTGGCGGCATGGCGGGTAAGTTCGCTCGCTAGCTAGCCGATGGATGCACGCTTCCCGTTGGCCGGCTTAACTCCAGCATTTGCACACGCACAGGGCCAGCCGGCCATGGAACGGGGCGCAGATGTCTGGACGACGGTTCCACCGTAGTGGGCCGGGGGAGCACCAAGCGACAGTCAGCCGGTATTGTGCCGGGCGGCAGTCAGGGGTTAAGGAACACACACCCTTGAATAACAATAACAATAACAACAATAATCGTGGCAACAACAATCGGCGCCGCGGCCGCGGAAGTAACCGTCCGCAGGGCGGCGGTCAGCAGTTGAACCGGATCGACAGCCGTGCACGCGGCAACGCGCCGCAGATGCTCGAGAAGTATCGCAAGCTGGCCCATGATGCGCATCTCAATGGTGACCGGGTGCAGGAGGAAACTTACCTCCAGTACGCGGACCATTATTTCCGCGTCATTGCCGACTCCCGTGTGCGCCTGGATGATCAGCGTATGCCCCGGCGCGATGAGCGCTGGCAGGAGGGCGACAGCGACCGCGAAGAAGGTGAAGATGCATCCGAATATGGCGCGGACCAAGAGTATCAGTCTTACGATCGCCCGCAATATAATCGCACCGAACGAGCTGAGCGGCCGGAACGTCCCGAACGACCGGATCGGATCGAGCGTCCCGAGCGGGTTCAGCGTCCCGAAGCGCAGCGTGAGGAGCCAGTCGAGGACGTTCAGACCGGCAACGAAGCCAGCAATGATACGCAAGACAGCGCAACATCTTTCGAACCGCCCGAAAACCCCTTTGTACGCGAAAACCGCGGCACCGGCGGGCGCGGGCTAAGGCCTCGCCGCGACGACCGCCGGCCCCGGCGCGATGCGCCGGCCGACCAAGCCGGTAACGAGGATGAGCCGCGCAGTCTCGATCCTGCCATACTGCCGCCAGCCATCTCGGTGTCCCGCGACGAGACGCCGCGCGATGAGCCGGTCGCTGACGCTGCCAACGACGAAGTCAATGCCCGCCCGCGCCGCACCCGCCGCCCCCGCCCGCCAGCCGACGATGCCGGCGGAACTCTCGAAGCGGCAAGCTGAACCCTGCCGAAGGCTATCGGACAATCACCTGAAAGGCTTCGGCGATTGACTTTCTCCCTGGGCTTCGCCATTGGCCTGCCCCGAGCGGCATGGTGCGGAGCAATCTAATCTCTGCCGTTCATCCGTCCGAGACAGTCGGTGCGCGCCTTCCCAGCTGAAACTGGCGGGCGTGCTTAATTTCCGTCCGAGACGGGGAAATGAGATTTCACGGCCGACGCTCTTTCGCGAGTTTACGACCGTGCCTTTTGCGCCATTCGGCGCGGCTCCTTCCCCCCATCGACGGACTCGCCCGTGCCGCTTTCGCGGTGCGGACAGACGTAGCCGGCCGTCTGGGTGCATGCGCCCTTGCGGTCATTTTGTGCCCCCGCACGGCTTGCCCGTGCGGACACTTAGAAGGAGAAAGGCATGGATCGTTCGCAGAAATCCGAATCGGTCGCATCCCTCAACGCGGTGTTCAACGGGGCCGGCGTGGTGGTAGTCACCCGCAACCTCGGCCTGACAGTGGCCCAGTCCACTGTGCTCAGGGTGAAGATGCGCGACGCGGGTGCGTCCTACAAGGTTGCGAAAAACCGTCTTGCCAGGCTTGCCATCCAGGACACGACTTACGCGGCCATCGGTGACTTCCTCACCGGTCCCACGGCGCTGGCGACTTCGGTCGATCCCATCGCTGCGGCCAAGGCTGTCGTCGACTTCGCCAAGACCAACGACAAGATCGAGATCGTTGGCGGCGCAATGGGCTCGCTGGTTCTGGATGCGGAGGGGATCAAGGCGCTTGCCGCGATGCCGTCGCTGAATGAACTGCGCGGTAGAGTGATCGGCCTCATTCAGGCTCCGGCGACCAAGCTCGCCCAGCTCACCACCGCTCCGGCGGCGAAGCTGGCGCGTGTCTTTGCCGCCTATGCCAAAAAAGAAGCCGCATAAGACAATTCAGACAAATTTGCCCGGCAAGACCGCCGCGGCACCATAACTCAGGAGTGAAACATCATGGCCGATATCGCCAAGCTGGTAGAAGACCTTTCGAAGCTGACCGTCCTTGAGGCGGCCGACCTGGCCAAAGCACTGGAAGAGGCATGGGGCGTTTCCGCCGCTGCCGCTGTCGCGGTTGCCGGTCCCGCTGCCGCAGTTGCCGAAGCGGTTGAAGAGAAGACCGAATTCGACGTCATCCTGACCGGCGACGGCGGCAACAAGATCGCCGTCATCAAGGAAGTCCGCGCCATCACCCAGCTCGGCCTGACTGAAGCCAAGTCGCTGGTCGAGAGCGCTCCGAAGGCGATCAAGGAAGGCATCAACAAGGCCGATGCCGAGGCGATCAAAGCCAAGATCGAAGCGGTCGGCGGTACTGTCGAACTCAAGTAAGCGATTGCACCGGGCCATCTGGCCCGATCGGTTGCCAGAAAGGGCGGTCCTGCGGGGCCGCCCTTTTCGATTTACCGGCAAGCTCCGATATCAATTGAACTCCGATTCAGGGGCCTAATCGAAACTAACCCTGCCGCGCCCGGCTTTCACCGCGCCGCGTTTTTTCTTGCCTTCCAGCCGCGCGGTTTTGCCGACCCGGTTGAGCCGGCTTCTGGCGCGCTTTGCCGGCAGATTATGCGCCTCCTCCAGCAATTCCGCCAGCCGCTCACGGGCATCGGCGCGGTTGGCTTCCTGGGTGCGGAAGCGCCGCGCGGTGAAGACGATCTCGCCGCCCGAGGTCATCCGGCTGCCAGCCAGTTGCTTCAGCCGCAGGAACACCGGCGGCGGCAGGCGCAGGGCGAAGACGCTGAGCCGCACCTGCACCGCCGTCGCCACCTTGTTGACGTTCTGCCCGCCCGGCCCGGCAGCGGCGATGAAGCTCTCCTTCACCAATCCCATGGCGCGGGCGATGCTTTCGGCGGCATCCTCGGTCATGTCATCGGGATAATGCCGAATGCGAAGAAAGCGGCAAAATCGGCGGGCAGCGGCGCTTCGGCAATGATCGGGGGCTTGTCTTCGCGATGCAGGGTCAGGCTGCTAGCGTGCAGCATGGTTCGCCCGGCGCGGCGGTCCGGCTTGCCATAGACCGGATCGCCGACCAGCGGGAATCCGAGCCCGGCCAGCGCATGGATGCGGATCTGGTGGGTGCGGCCGGTGACCGGTTTGAACAGCACCATCGTCCAGCGGTCACCCACTTCGAGCCGCGACCAATGCGTGATCGCCGGCTTGCCCTTTTTCGCCGGGATCATACGCCAGCCATCCTTCTCGCTGCTGATTTTGGTCAGCGCGAGTTCAATCGTCCCTTCCGCCTCCGCTACTTCGCCCGCGACCAGACCGATGTAGCTCTTATCGACCTTGCGCGCCTCGAAGGCAGCCGAAAATCGCTTCAACGCCTTGGGATTGCGGGCCAGCAGCAGGCAGCCCGAAGTATCGCGGTCGAGCCGGTGGACCGGTACCGGCGCGCGCTGGAAGCCGAGCCGCAGCTCGCCGAGATGATCCTCAAGACTCTCGCCCCCGGCGCGCGGACGGTCGAGCGGCAGGCCGGCGGGCTTATCGATAACCAGCGCTTCGCCGTCCTCGAACAGGATCGGGATAAGGTTCATGTGAGTGCCTTGGCGATGCGCCGGAGCGCCACTTCGAGCTGGGCCTCGTCCGCAGCGAAGCTGAGGCGGAAACCGTCCTTGCCGCCGAACCCGGAGGCAGGGACAATTGCCACCCCGTGGTCGAGCAGCCGCAGCGCCAGCCCCTCGTCATTTCCGAATCGCGCCATCAGCGGTGCGGCATCGATCATGCAGTAGAACGCCCCGTCCGGCGCCGGGGTGGAAAGGCCCGGGATGGCATTGATCGCCCCGACGACCCTATCGCGCCGCGCACGGAAGCGCTCGCGCCATTCGGCGAGGAAATCCTGCGGCCCTTCGAACGCCGCCACAGCCGCAGCCTGACTGATCGAGCAGGGATTGCCCGAGGAGTGCGATTGCAGCTTTTCCATCGCCTGGATCAGCCATGCCGGCCCTGCGGCGACACCGATGCGGAAGCCGGTCATCGCGTGGCTCTTGGAGACGCCCGAGATGGTCAGTATGCGGTCGGCAAGATCGGGGCAGAGATTGGCGAGGGTCGCGTGCGGCTGGCCGGTGTAATTGATCTGCGCATAGATATCGTCGCTCATCACCATCAGGCGCGGATGATGGCGCAGCAACTCGCCGATCGCCAGCAGCATCTCGGCCGGATAATAAGCGCCGGTCGGGTTGCCGGGGCTGTTGAGCAGCAGCCACAGCGTGCGCGGCCCGATCTGGGCTTCGACCTCGCCAGCGGTGAAGCGGAAATTGTCCCGGGCCGAAGTAATCAGCGGCACCACCCGCCCGCCGGCGAAGCGGACGATCTCGGGATAGCTCACCCACCAGGGGCGCGGCACGATCACCTCGTCACCCTCGCTGACCGTCGCCAGCAGCGCATGGAAGATCGCCTGCTTGCCGCCGGCGCTGACCGTTACCTGGCTGACCGGCACAGCAATGCCGAGGTCGCGCGCGAAATGCAGCGCGGCGGCCTGCTTGAGCCGGGCGGTACCGCCTACGGGCGTGTATTTGGTGTCGCCTGCATCGAGCGCCGCCTTGGCGGCATCCACGACATGGCGCGGCGTGGCGAAGTCGGGCTCGCCGACCGACAGCGAAATGATATCGCGGCCCTCGGCGCGCAGCTGGGTGGCGCGGTCGGTCATCGCGGTGGTCTGCGAGGCGGCGATGCGGCTCAGGGCTATCGAGGTATGGCTCATGCAAGCAAAACTGCCGGCATCAGTCCGCGCAGGGCATTGCCGATAAAAAATCCGCCTTCGAGATCATCGAGCCGTAGTTCGGCCTCCACCGCCTTCCCCGCCTCGATCAGCGAACGGCGCAGAACGCCCGGCAGCAGGCCGAGTCGGGCGGGCGGGGTCTGCAGGCGGCCATCGTGGGCGACGAAGATGTTGGTCACACTACCCTCGGTGATGAGGCCGTCGTCGCGAATGAATAGCGCCTCTGCTGCCCCGACTGTCCGTGCGGCGTCCCTTCCGGTTTCATAAAAACTGCGGTCGGAACATTTATGGCGCAGCCGCCAGTCACCCTCGCCGACCGGCAGGTGCAGCACTGCGCAGACCGCCGGTTCGAGCAGCGGCAGCGGCATTTCGGCCAGTTCGAGGGCATAGGCGCCGCTGCGGGAGACAACCACGCGCAGCTTGGCCGCCCCATCGGCCTCGAAACACAGCGCCTGGATTGCATTGCGCAGGGCATGGCGATCGAAGGCGAAGCCGAGTTCGGTGGCGCTGGCTTTGATGCGTTCGAGATGGAGTTCGAGCAGGGGAATGCCGGCATCGGGGCTGAAAGCCATGGTTTCAATCAGGTCGAAATCCGCAGCGGCCACCTGGTTCGACATTTGCCGCACGAAACCCCCTTTGACCAGACACTCGCGCCATTCGGGCAAGGCCTGCGAATCCGCGACAATCGCCGATCCCACCCCCAGCACCGCGCTGCCCTGGCCATTCTCGCCTCTGGTCAGCCGCAGGGTACGGATTGCCACATTGAACGCCGCGTCTCCAGTGCCATTCGCGCTTGAACCATCGATCCGGCCGATCGTACCGCAATAGGCCCCGCGCGCGCGCGGCTCGACCCTGGCGATCCATTCCATCGCCCGGATTTTCGGCGCGCCGGTGATCGAGCCGCAGGGGAACAATGCGCGGATCATATCCACCGCGCCTTTGCCGGGCAGCAGCTGCGCCCGCACGGTCGAGACCATCTGGTGCAGCGTCGGGTAGGTTTCCACGGCAAAGGCATTCTCCACCCGCACGCTGCCGGGCTGCGCCACCCGCGACAGATCGTTGCGCATCAGATCGACGATCATCAGATTTTCGGCGCGCTCCTTGTCGGAGGCGGCCAGTTCGGCGGCGAGGCGCGCGTCTTCCTCCGCATTGCCGCCCCGCGGGCGGGTGCCTTTCATCGGTTTCACCGTCGCGGCACCGTCCTGCAGCGCGAAGAACAGCTCGGGCGAGAAGCTGAGCAGCCAGTGCGAACCGTCGAACACAATGCCGCCGTAACCTGCCGCCGCCGCCGGCCGGATCGCGGCGTAGAGCGCCACCGGGTCGCCCCGCCAGCTGCCCAGCAACGGAAAGGTGAGATTGGCCTGGTAAATCTCCCCCGCAGCAATCGCCTCATGCAGCGCAGCGAAGGCGTGGCCATAGCCGCCGGGCGAGAGCTGCGGCTCCATTGGGCCGAGCGAGCCGCGCGGGCCTTCGGCAAGCTCCCGCAAGCGCTGCGGCACTTGCGCTGCGGGGATGGTCTCATAGCCATCAAACGCCCCGAACCACACCAGCGGGCCGTGCGCGCCGGTGCGCCCGGCGATCAGCGGGGCCAGCCGCGGCTCCAGCGCAAGGCCGGCCTCATAGGCGATCATGCCGGCAAGATCGCGGCCCTGCCGGCTAAGCGCTTCGATCCGCTCCAGCGCCGGCACCACGTCTTCGGCCCGCCGTGCGATGATTGTTTCCACCGGTTCCCGGTACAACCGCGCATCGCTGGCACCCTCAAGCCGGGCGTCGTCGAGCAGGATGAACGGTTCGGCCATTGCCGCCCGCTTCTAGCCGCGCGCGGCGGCACTTGCAAAAAGCCTCTCGCGCCGAAGGCCTTGCCGCCCTATCGGGGGGGGGGGACGGCAATAAGTGGAGCAAGCATGGACGAAATTTACATCGGTCTGGGAGCCAATCAGGAACGGCAAATCCTGAAGCTCAGCCGGGCAAACCATCATGGGCTGATCGCCGGGGCGACGGGCACCGGCAAGACGGTCACCCTGCAGACCATCGCCGAGCAGTTTTCCGCCCAGGGCGTGCCGGTCTTCGTCGCCGATGTGAAGGGTGACCTGTCGGGCATTTCGATGGCCGGAAGTTCTCAGTTCAAACATGCCGAGACGCTCGAGGCGCGCGCCAAGGAAATCGGCATTGCCGACTACACCTACGCCGATAATCCGGCGATCTACTGGGATCTTTACGGCAAGGCCGGCCACCCGATCCGCACGACGATTTCAGAAATGGGACCGTTGATGCTCGGCAGATTGATGGGGCTCAACGAAACGCAGGAAGGCGTATTGAACATCGCCTTCCGGTATGCCGACGACAACGCACTGCTGTTGCTCGATCTCGGAGACCTGCAAGCGGTGTTGATGCAATGCGGCGATGCGGCGCGAGAGCTTGCCACCAAATACGGCAATATTTCAAAGGCCAGCGTCGGCACGATCCAGCGCCAGCTGCTCGCCTTCGAAAGCCAGGGCGCGGATATGTTTTTCGGTGAGCCAGCGTTCGAGATCAACGACTTCCTGCGCTGCGACGATCAGGGCCGCGGCTACATCAATATCCTGTCCGCCCAGACGCTGATGCGAAGCCCCAAGCTCTACGCCACGTTCCTGCTGTGGCTGCTGTCGGAGCTGTTCGAGGCGCTGCCGGAAATTGGCGATCCGGATAAGCCCAAGCTGGTGTTCTTCTTCGACGAGGCGCATCTGCTGTTTGACGAGGCACCAGACGCGCTGTTCGATAAAATTGAGCAGGTGGTCCGGCTAATACGCTCGAAAGGCGTCGGGGTCTATTTCATCACCCAGAACCCGATCGACATCCCCGAAAAGATCGCCGGCCAGCTGGGCAACCGCGTGCAGCACGCCCTGCGCGCCTTCACCCCGCGCGACCAGCGGGCGATCCGGGCGGCAGCGGAGACCTTCCGGATCAATCCCGATCTCGATGTCGAAACCGCGATCACCGAGCTCAGGGTCGGCGAGGCGCTGGTATCAACTCTGGGCGAGGACGGCTCGCCCTCCATCGTCCAACGCACGCTGGTGGCGCCGCCGCGCTCGCGGCTAGGGCCGGTGACCGACAAGGAACGCGCCATCGTCCAGTCGATCAGCCCGTTCGACGGCAAATACGACACCTGCGTCGACCGCGAATCGGCGGAGGATGTGCTGGCGCAAAAGGCCAGCGATGCGGTGGCCGCGGCGCAAGTCGTCGAAGAGCAGGGCGTCGAGGCGCAGCGCGCTGAGCCGCGCCATTCACCGACACTGTGGGAAAAGGCCGGCAAGGCGGCAATGGGCGCTGTCGCCACCTCGGCTGGCACAATGATCGCGGCGAAGATGTCCGGGCGGACGTCGCGGGCATCGCCGGCTGCCTCGGCCGCTAGCGCGATTGCCGGCTCGTTAGGCACGGCGCTGGGCGGAGCGGCGCTCGGGCGATTTGCTCGCGGCCTGCTGGGCGGCCTGCTGCGCTGAACTTGCTACGCCAGCTATTGGCCTGGGCGTATTTGGCGTTGGCGATTGCCGGTCCAGCGCAGGCGTGGGCGCAATCGCCGGCGTCCACCATTGCGCCCTTGGCAGTTCCCCTGGGTAAACTGCCCGGGTCGGTCGCACCGCTTGCCTACCGGCTCGACCTGACGATCGACCCTGCCGCAGAGCGCTTTTCCGGCAAGGTGGAAATAGATGCCCGGCTGACAGCACCCAGCGCCCTGATTTTCCTGCACGGCCGCGATCTCGATATGACCCGAGCGGTCGCCATAACCGGAGGCCGGACGGTCGCAGGCCATTGGCGGCAGGTCGATCCGACCGGCGTCGCCGAACTGCGATTCGCCCAGCCGCTCCCTGCCGGGCCGCTCCGCCTTGCCTTCGAATACGACGCGCCGTTCAATGACAGCCCCGCGGGCTTGTTCCGGGTCAAGGTGGGCGAAGACTGGTACAGCTGGACCCAGTTCGAGTCGATCGATGCCCGCGCAGCCTTCCCCTCGTTCGACGAGCCGGGCTTCAAGACGCCGTTCACCGTTACCCTGCGCACCCGGCCGGGGCTGGTCGCCGTCAGCAACGCGCCGGAGTTGTCCACCAGCCGCGAGGGTGCCCTGGAAGTGCACCGGTTCCAGCCCACCCTGCCCCTGCCGACCTATCTGGTGGCGATGATGGTCGGACCTTTCGCAACGGCGGTCAGCGAGGTTCCGCCCAGCCCGCAGCGCGCTAGTGCGCTGCCGCTGCGGATAATCTCGACCCGGCAGAATGCGGGCCGGCTGGCATTTGCATTGCAAGGTTCGAAGGACATCGTCGCCCGCCTCGAAGCCTATTTCGGCGAGGCCTTCCCGTTTCCCAAGCTCGATCAGATCACCTCACCGATCCTGCCGGGCGCGATGGAGAATGCCGGGGCCGATCTCTACAATGATTCGATCCTGATCCTGGACGAGAACGCATCGGTAGCGCGCAAGCGCGACTTCGGCATGATCGTGTCGCATGAACTGGCGCATCAGTGGTTCGGCGATCTCGTTACACCCGCCTGGTGGGACGATATCTGGCTCAACGAAAGTTTCGCCAACTGGATGGGCTACCGCATCGGCGCGGAATGGCGGCCCGATCTCAAGATCGCCGCCGGTGCGAGCGCCGAAGGCTTCGCCGCGATGGACACCGATGCGCTGCTAGCCGGGCGACCGATCCGGCAGGCGATAACCGCCAGTTCCCAGATCGATTCCAGCTTCGATGCGATTACCTATGGCAAGGGCGGTCAGGTGGTGGCGATGATCGCCAGCTTCATGGGCGATGAGAAGTTCCGCAACGGCGTCCGCCGCTACATGGCGGCGCACCGCCTCGGCAGCGCCACCAGCGGCGACTTCTTCGCCGCCCTCGCCGAGGCTGCGGGCGATCCCCGCATCGTTCCGGCGCTGCGCAGCTTCACCGACCAACAGGGCGTCCCGCTGCTGACCTTCAGCCAGAAGGGTGACAGCTTTACCGTCGTCCAGAGCCGCTATGCGCCGCTTGGCGTTGCCGCGCCGCCGATGCACTGGAGTGTGCCTCTATGCGTGCGGCGCGGCACGATGCGGCAATGCTTGCTGCTGGATACGGCTACCGCCGACTTCTCACTCAAGAGCAAGGGCGCGCTGATGCCGAATGCCGGCGGCGCGGGCTATTACCGGTTCGAACTGCCCCGGCGCGGCTGGGACGCACTGATTGCCGGGGCAGACCGGCTCAACAGCAGTGAGGCGCAGGCCGTGGCCGACTCGCTGCTCGCCAGTTTCCGCGCCGGCCGCGCCAGCCCTGCCCAGCTGGTAACCTTGGCCAGAAAGCTGGTGCGCAATCCGGACAACCATGCCAGCGACGCGGCGGCGGAGCTGCTCGACGGTCTGACCTCGGCCGAGCTTGTCGATGCGAACGCAACACCCGCCTACCGCTCCTTTGTCGGCCGCCTGTTCCGTCCGCTGCTCGCCAAGTACGGATTCGATCCCCGCGCCGGCGCCTATGCCGGCGCCGATCCTGACGCGATCCAGCGCCGGGTGCTCGCGGTAAAGCGTGTGAGCAATGGCGGCAGGGACCGCTCGTTGCGGCGCGATCTCGCCGCTGCTGCGGGCAGGTTTCTTGCCGGGGATGCTAACGCGCTCGATCCGGTGTGGTACGAGATTGCCTTTGGCGCATATCTGGAGAGCGGCGGGCTCCCGGCGGCCAAACTTATCGCCGGCAAGGGGCTCGCCTCCCAGGATTCCGAATTCCGCCCGGCTGCGCTCGATGCCGTCGCCGACAGCGGCAATGCCGAGATCGCCGCGTGGCTGCTGAATGAGTTCAAGGATACGCGCCTGCGCCGCAGCGAACAGCGCATGATGCTGGGCGGGGTAATCGCCACCCGCGCGACCCGCGACTTCGGCTACCGCTGGCTACGCGACCATCTCGGCGAACTTACTGCGGGCAATGACGGCATCTTCTTCACCTCGCGGCTGCCGCAGATGCTGAATGGATTCTGCTCGGCGGAGCGGTCACGCGAATTCGCACGCGACCTGCAAGCTCGCTTTGCCGGAAAGACCGGTGAGCTTGAGCTTGCCCGCGCGATCGAACGGGTGCGCAACTGCGGCGTGCTGCACGATGCGCGGGCGCGGGAGGTGTCGGCCGCAATTGCTGGAATCCGTTAGCAGGTTCAATCCCCAGAGGCCTGTTCCTGCCTAGGCCGGCGCGCTTGCGCTCATCGCTTGTTTGACGATTCGGGACCGCTCGCAGCCGGGCGCCGCGCTTCGATCATTTCAGCCGCATCGCCGAGCGCGCGCGCCTCGCCAGCGGTCTCACGGTCCGGGCTGGGCTGGCTATCCTGCCCGCTACACGCAGCGAGGGTGCAGAAAGCGACAAACGGCAGTATCCAGCGCAAGGTTCCGCTACCCTTCGATAATCTTGGTGCCCGGGTGGTGCCGATCGAGATGGCGCCGGATCATCCGCAAATTGCGGCTGCTCGAACGGAAAAAGAAGTCAAAAACATCTCCGGCGAACGGCACCAGCCCGACGAGCCAGTCGAACCCGACATTGCCGGTCATCCGCGCCAGCTGCCATTTGCTCATGCCCAGATTGCGCGCCTCCCAGACCAGATAAAGCCCCATCAGCGCGGTGATCGTGTCGCCTGCCACCGGCACCAGCCCGGCAAGCGCATCCACCCCGATCCGGCGATTGGTGCCGGGGATGACAAAGGCACGCTCAAGCAGCTGTTCCAGCGCCTCGATCCGCCGCCGCACCGATGCCGGGTCGGAGCCAAGCGGCAGCCCTGCGCCGGCGAGGCGGACCGTACCAGGCTGTTCCATCAGGCAGCTCCTTTGTGCAACCACCTGATCCCGGTCAGGCCCGGACCTATCTGGGGCGCAAAGCCAGCGGCATCAAGGGATGATAACCGAGCCGGTTGGCCGCAAAGCCGGTGGTGTCGCCGCGCACCAGCGACCAGCGGATCGGCGGACCGAAGGGGATAAACACGTTTGCGTCGGTCAAACCTGCGGCAGCGCTAGTGAGCAGGGCCGAGCGCGTCGCCGCGTCGGGCGCATCCCAGGCAGCGGCGAAATCGCGGTCCGCCTCGGGACTGCACAGTCCGCGCTTGCTGGCACAACTCAGCTGATTGAGGTACCAAGCCGCGCGCGGATAGCGGGCCACCGCATCGACCAGCCGCAAATCGGCCGGATCGCCGAGCCCTACGCGCACGGCGGCCAGACCTGCCTGGCCGAGATCGAGTGCCAGATTTCCAAACAACCGGTCGGCGCCGGGCCCGACCGGCAGGGCCAGGCGCAATCGGACAGGCCCTGGCCGGGCTGCGCGCCAGCGGCTTACCCGGGCCATCGCAACGGCGCGGCGCTGGGCTAGGCTTAGCATGCTCCAGCGCTCGCCACTGCCGCCGGGATCATCCTCCAGGCCCGCCGGGTAAACCCGGCTGGACGGCGCCCAGCCTCCGACCCGGAAAGACGCCGCCAGCCGGTCCCGGTCGATTGCCATGGCAATGGCTTCGCGGTTTGCAGGTTCTGCCAGAAAGCCGTCGGCGTGGACAACGATCAAACCGAACAGCCCGGCAACCGGATCCAGCTGGATAGCAGCGCGCGCAAGGGGGGTCGCATCGACCACGGGAAAATATTCGAACCCGCCGCCAAGAACCGCATTCACCTGGCCGAGATTGAAGCCTTTGATGGCGCGGCTTGCGGGCAAAGCGGTGAGGCGCAGCGGGCGGACGCGCTCCTGCCAGTCCTCAACAGCGGGCAAGCCGCGCTTCTCCGGTTCAATCGGCACGAGCGTGGCGCGCGGACCTTCGCGCTGGAGCCGCATCGGTCCCGCGCCGCGGCCTTCGCGCACAAGACCCAGTTCCGGCTGTGCGAGCAGGTTCAGCAATTGCGGCTCGGGCCGGGTCAATCGCAACTCGATGACTCGCCCGGTCATCACCAGAACTTCGTCTAACGCCGCCAGATCGGGAGCCATTGGCGTGCCCCCCAACGCAGCGATCGCCCGGCGCAGTGCTATGCGCGCGGTTTCCGCGGTGATCGGGGTGCCGTCTCGCCAATTGGCATCGCGCAGTCGGAAGATATAACTGAGTCCGTCGTCGGTGACGATCCAGCGATCGGCCACCCCGGGGATAACCAGCCCTTGGGCGTCGAGGCTGACCAGGCCTTCTGCCGTAGCCCCGCGCAGCAGCTGCGCCGGGAGCGGCAATCGACCTGTCGTTTGAAAGAGCGAGCCGGGCTCACCGATCGCGACAATCTCGACCTGTGAAGATTCACTGGTGCCGCAAGCCGCCAGCAGCACCGCCAACAGCAGGGCGGAATGCTTTACGGATGCGGGCAAGGCGAGACGCATTGGCGAGCAAATAGTCGATTTTGCCCGCGACGGGAATGCGCTTCAAGCACCCGGAATTGCCCGAGCCGATCGGTGGCTTCAGACCTTGCGCAACGCACCGCCCCTGGGGCCGGCATACGACGATCTGTGAGGCCGGGGGGCCGCATTGCCGGGAGCGACCGGGGCGCGAGCGAGGATCGGGTCGATCACATCGCGAAAGGCGACGCCGAAGCGGCTTTCCTCGATCCAGGCAACCGAACCTTCGATCCATCCCAGATTACGGATATTGACGAACACAATCGCGCCCTTGGTGACCCGCAAGGCACCCTCGACCATCATCCCGCCCGATGACAGATTGCGCATTTTGACGCGGTGTTCCGCTGAGGAACCGTCAAGACGGACATCGACCATGACGAACAAGCTGTCGCGTATGATCTGCCTCTGCTCGGGTTCGTCCATGCTCGCGTTCTTCCGTTTCTCAATAACCCAGACCAAGGCGCGTCGGGCCCCGCCCTGGGAATGATCCACGGGCCTAGGTTCCTTGATGATAAGACAATATGACAAATAATCGGTAAACAGCAAGCCGGGGGCATGTCCGCAGGACGGGTGATGTTCGGTCAATCGTCGCGCGAAACTTTTTCGCGCCGCTCGTGGGCTTCCTGCGCCTCGACTGTCATGGTGGCGATCGGCCGCGCGATCAGCCGACCAAGGCCAATGGGCTCGCCGGTGACTTCGCAATAGCCGTATTCGCCCGCCTCGATGCGCCGCAGCGCGGAGTCGATCTTGGCGATCAGCTTGCGCTGACGGTCGCGGGTGCGCAATTCAATGCCCCAGTCGGTCTCGCTTGACGCGCGGTCGTTAAGGTCGGGTTCGCGGATCGGCCCGTCTTGCAATTGCTGTAGCGTACCGGCGGAGGCGTCGAAAATCGACTTCTTCCATTCAAGCAGAAAACGGCGGAAATAATTCTGCTGCGCTTCGCTCATATAAGCTTCGGCATCATTAGGCATGTATTCGCCGCCAATCGAACGTTTCGCCTTCGCCAGCACATCGATTTCATCGGCAATAGCTGTCGGCATAAGAATCTCCGCCCTCGTCCTTGCCAAACTGCATTCGCTTCTGCGCCGGGTTGCTTGCCGGTCCCGTGAAGCGAGCCAAGGTTACGGCGCCTATAGGCATGCGGCTGAATCCGCACAAGCGCCAATCCTGTCGCGAATATTGATTATGCGACAATTTCGTCGGTGCGGCGTTGATTTGAAAGTAGACCGGCATTTTTTCGCATTCGCGTTAATCATTTGTTGACCATGATAGCCGAGCTTGCCCTCAGCGACGGGCAATAGGGGGCCTGTCCAACAGGGGGTAAAGCGAGATGGGCACGGCCTGGTTCGACATGAATAGTCTTGATGGCGCGGTAGCCGCTGATTCCAGCGCCGCGGATTTGCTCGTAGCGCACTGCCTGGCAGCGGCAGCCGCTGGAGACGCCGACGCCTGCTTCGATCTCGGTGTCGTCTTCTCCACCGCCAGCCACGGCGTCGCTTGCGATCTGATCGAAGCGCACAAGTGGTTCAACCTCGCCGCGGTTTCAGGGCATGCCGAAGCGCAACTGTGCCGGGCCGACATCTCCGAGGAAATGAACGCGCGAGAAATTGCCGAGGCACAGCGCCGCGCCCGTCAGTGGATTGCCGCGACGAGCCGCATGGCCGCCTGAGCTCAACCCTTTTTGAATGGCGTCCGGCCGCCGAGCCAGAGCTGATCCTGGGCAATACCTGCCCGCTCCCGCTCGAGGAAATCGGCGATGGCAACACGGAAACCGTCATGCTGGATGTAATGCGCCGAAATTGTCTGTACGGGCTCATAGCCGCGAGCCAGCTTGTGGCCGCCCTGTGCTCCGGCTTCCACGCGCTTCAGCCCTAAGGAAATCGCGGCGTCGATCGCCTGGTAATAGCACAGCTCGAAGTGCAGGAACGGCTTGTCGACCAGCGCTCCCCAATAGCGGCCGTAGATCGCCTCGGCACCGATGAAATTAAGCGCGCCGGCAATCGGCTGGCCATTGCTGAATGCCAGCACCAGCAGGATCCGGTCCGCCATCCGTTCTCCCAGCAGCGCAAAGGCTTCGCGCGTAAGATAGGGCTGGCCCCATTTGCGCGCGCCGGTGTCCTGATAGAAATGCCAGAAGGCGTCCCAATGTTGGGGACGCAGTTCCGGTCCAGTCAGCGCGCGAATTTCGACACCGGCCTGGGCGGCAGCCCGTTCCTTGCGCAGATTCTTGCGTTTGGCCGAGGACAGCGCGGCAAGGAACTCCTCGAAATTGGCATAGCCGCGATTTTCCCAATGGAACTGGATGTCCTTGCGGAGCAACCAGCCGGCTTTCTCGAACAGCGGAGCCTGCTTGGGCTCGATAAAAGTCGCATGCGCCGAGGAAAAGCCATGCAAGGCGCAGAGCTGTTCGGCAGCCTGCAACAGCGGCGGCGCCAGGGCCATGTCACGGGTCAAGATCCGCGGACCAGTCGCCGGGGTGAAAGGCGCGGCGATCTGCAGTTTGGGGTAGTATTTCCCGCCGGCCCGGTGCCAGGCATCTGCCCAGCTGTGGTCAAAGACATATTCGCCCTGGCTATGACTCTTGGCGTATACCGGCAAGGCGGCCGCCAGCCGCCCACCGGGCCCATCGATCACCAGCGGCATCGGCTGCCAGCCGCTGCGAGCGCCGACGCTGCCCGACTCCTCGAGCAACGACAGGAAGGCATGGCTGACGAACGGATTGCCGCCATCGGTCAGCGCATCCCATTGGTCTGCCGGCAGGCTGCCGACCGAGGGAGTCAATCGCACGGCCATCTCGCGGCGGCTCACGCGATCCCCGCTCCCTCGGCGATCGGCGCATCCGCGTAGAGTCGCGCACGTTCGCGCAGATCGGGACTGCGCACTGTCCAACTGGCGAGGGCCAAGCCCCGCACCCGCTGCGCCTTGGCAAAGTCGCTCGGCAGGTCGCGGATATCATAGGCCAGGAAATCGGGCCGGGCGTGCCACAGCGCCAGATGGCGCCGGAGCGTGCCGGCATAGGTCTTGTCATTCTCTTCGGTGACGACAAGCCCGCGAGGCGTGTTTGGCGAATGCTTGCTGAACCATTTCGCCACGCGCGGATCGAAACTCATTACCCCGTAGGCGCCCTGGTATCCTTCCAGCACGCGGCGGACCGCCAGGCATAGCGCGGAAATCCGCAAGTTCCGGCGCGATTTTATCTCGATTAGCAGCGGCACCTGCCCGCTGACCTGAGTGAGCACCTGCCGCAGTGTCGGAATAGTGTCGGTGCCGGCGGACAAGGCGATCAGGCCCAGCTGCTCAGCACTGCGCCCGGCAACCGGCCCACTCTCCCCGGTGAGCCGGTCGAGCTCCCAGTCGTGGAACACCATCGCCTGGCCATCGCTGGACCGCTGGATATCGCACTCGATGCCAATTCCGCGCGCGATGGCGCCGGCGACGGCGGCGGGGGAGTTTTCCGGAACACCGGGCCCGTGCAGCCCCCTGTGCGCGAAATGCGACTGCCCGATCCATGCCACCTTGCGCGGCTCGGGCGCCGGCGCGAAGCACCGGTCAAGCAGGGCGGACAGCGGCAATGGCGTCGATCTCGACCGCAGCGCCCAGCGGCAGCACCGGCACGCCGACAGCGCTGCGGGCGTGCCGGCCGGCCTCGCCGAACAACGCGGCCATCAGCTCGGACGCGCCGTTGGCGACCTTGGGCTGGTCGGTGAAGTCGGCTGCCGAACTGACAAATGCGCCCAGCTTGACGATCCGCTCGACCCGCGACAGCGAACCCAGCGCCGCCTTTAGCTGCGCCAGGATCATCAGCCCGCAGGCCCGCGCCGCCTCATATCCCTCGGCGGTGGAGACATCTTCGCCGAGCCGGCCCTTGACCAGCACCCCTTTGATAAACGGCAGCTGCCCCGAAACATGGGCAAGACCTCCCGCCACCACCACGGGGACATAGGCAGCGACCGGCGCGGCGGGTTCGGGCAGGACCAGGCCGAGCGCGGCCAGCTTCGCTTCGAATTCTGAGTCAGTCATCATCGGCGGAATAGAGCCTGTCCAGCAGCCAAGGCAAGGCCGCCGCCCAATTATCGATCCTGGCATGGGCGTGGCCGGCCGTGAGGGCGCAGGATATATGCGGCGCGATGAGCGGCTCTCCGCACAGGTGCAGTCGCGAGACATGCGGCGTGATTTCGGCGACCGAGCCGTGATGCTGCGCGAGATCATCGATGAAGATTGCGCGGCTCGGCCGGTATTCATCAAGGATCGCCTTCAGCGCCGGGCCCTTCGGCCCCTGGTTAGTGAAGACCTTGAGATCGATCCCGTGATCGGCCAGTTGCCGGGTGCGTGCCTCCTGGCGGTGATCGTTGAGATTGGTCAACACCACCACATCGGCATGGCCTGCCAGTGCTGACATTGCGCCGACCGAACCGGCGATCGGGTGCTGGCGGTGCATTTCGCTATCGAAAAACAGGTTGAGCAGCGGCCACATTTCCTCGGTTGCGACCAGCTCGCCGGTCGCTTGCCTGGTCATGGCATTGGCGAAATTGCCGCTGCTCATGTCGAAGATTATACCGTGCTGGTCGGCCAGCCAGTCGCGAAATGGTGCGATCATGTGCAGCAGCACTTCGTCGCAATCGGAGATGATCAGCGGGCGGCTCATGCCCCCAGCCTTTCGCGCGCGCTGGCCAGCGCCTGCGGGGCGACTCCCAAGGCATCCGCCGCCGCCAGCAGATCGGGTTCATGCGCGCACAGGAAATCGAGCACAGCGCCAAGCACCGCGCCCTCGCCCAGCCCGGCGCGCAGGGCTTCCGGCGTCAGCCCGGTGAGCGCCAGCAGGCGCCCGGCGCGATCCTCGTCGGCGAGTAGCCAGCCGAGCGCGGCGAGCGCCAGCGCCTCGGGGTCGGCAGCGGGGGATGATCGGTCACGGAGAATTGTCAAAAACCTTCCAAACTCTTAGAGTCCATGCAGCGCCATGGCGCGCGGGGAATCAAGTGGCAAAGCGAATTCTTGTTGTCGAGGACAACGAACTTAACCGCAAGTTGTTCTGCGCTGTGCTCAAAAGCCAGGGCTTTGCCGTCGAACCGGTCGCCGACGGGCTCCAGGCACTTGACCGCGCGCGCGATTTCGTGCCGAACCTGATCATCATGGATATCCAGATGCCCAATGTCTCGGGGCTCGATCTGATCGAGGCGGCCAAGGCCGACCCGGTGCTGCGCTCGATCCCGGTGCTTGCCGTCACCGCCTATGCCGGCAAGGGCGACGAAGAGCGCATCCGCGACGCCGGTGCTGACAATTACCTCGCCAAACCGGTGTCGATCGGCCCTTTCATGGCGGCGGTAAGGGCGCTGGTGTGACTTGACTTGGACGAAATGCCGCCGCTTTTGCGCCGCAATCCCCGGCCAGACGGCCGCAACCACAACTGGAGCTTATCAGTGATCGACCGCGCCGCCACCGCAGACCGCATCGCCGCCATCCTTGCGCCGTTCAACAAAAAGGGCGTGGCCGTCACCGATGCCTCGACCTTTGCCGGCGATCTTGAGTTCGACAGCCTGACGGTGATGGATTTCGTCGCGGCGATCGAGGACGAGTTCGACATCATCATCAGCATGAACCAGCAGGCGGTGATCGAGAATTACGGCCAGCTGATCGATGCCGTGGTGAAGCTGCGGGGCTGAACCGGGTTGGGATGAATGTCCCAGACAATCAGGGAAACGTATGACCGACCTTTTCAGCAAATTCGATCCCGTCATCGAGCTGCGCCGTAGCCTGCTGGCCTCGGGCGTGACCGATCCGTTCAGCCTGGTGATGGAGCGGGTGCTCTCGCCCACGGTCGCCGTGTGCAACGGGCGCGAGACGATCCTGCTCGGCACCTACAACTACATGGGGATGACGTTCGATGCCGATGTCATCGCCGCTGGCAAGCAGGCGCTCGACGAATACGGTTCGGGCACCACCGGCAGCCGGGTGCTCAACGGCACTTACGCAGGGCACCGCGACGTCGAGGAGGCACTCAAGGAATTCTACGCCATGGACCACGCCATGGTGTTCTCGACCGGCTATCAGGCCAACCTCGGCATCATCAGCACCATGGCCGGCAAGGGCGACTACATCGTCCTCGACATCGACAGCCACGCTTCGATCTGGGACGGCTGTAAGCTTGGCGATGCCGAAGTCGTGCCGTTCAAGCATAATGATATCGAGGCGATGGAAAAGCGCCTCAAGCGCATTCCAGAGGGTGCGGGCAAGCTGGTCATCCTCGAGGGCGTCTATTCGATGCTCGGCGATATCGCACCGCTCAAGGAGATGATCGCCGTC
>JANLQW010000111.1:0-2235 GCA_031368085.1 Novosphingobium sp.
CTATCGCGGTTTCCAGATGGTCGATGAGACCAAGCTGCGCGAAGTGCGCGGCGATGTGCTGCGGCAGTGGAATCAGAACGGGCTGCTGGCGCTGATCTATGCCCATCTGTTTTCGCTGGAGCTGATGCGCGATATCTTTGGCCGTCAGGTCGAACTCGGCAAGGGGCCGGTAACGCCGCCAAAAGTGTGATCGGCTGACACTATAAGGCGCTGATTGCAGCTAAGTTACGCTGTCACCTTGCTCCTGATCGATTCAGCCTTGCAACCTCTGCCAGTTCGTCCTATTTTGATCATGTTCTGCTGGCGCTACCCTCATGGCCCAGCAGTTCTTGGTGCACTTTGTGCACCTCCTCCCTGAACCTTGGCCACCTCGTGCATTGCGCGAGGTGGTTTTTTGTCGGGATTCGCGTTTTTCACCCCGCCGCCGCCGCGGCGTTTTATTCGGCCGCTTCCTGCCAACTCGCTCCGGCATCCAATTGGCCCAGCGTCGCCACTTCACCGGCCAGGCGCCGCACCAGTCCCGCCAGCAGGTGAACCATCGCGGCGAAGCCCTTGCCCGGTTCGGCGAGACGGCTGTCCAGATAGCTGCTGCGGTCGATTTCGAGCTGGAGCGCATGCCGGCCCAGTTCCGGCGCACCGTGGCGTTCCAGCACATAGCCGCCCGCATAGGGCCGATTGTGAGCGGCGCCGCGGCGCATTTCGGCGAAATAGGCGAACACCGAGCCAACCAGGCTGCCCTTGCAGGTCGCGCCAAAGCGGTCGCCCAGCACGAATTCCGGCGCCGGCTGTCCGCCGAGCAAGGTGAGAGGCGGCATCGAATGCAGGTCGAGCAGCAGCGCCGCGCCCCAGCGCTCGCGCAAATCCGTCAATGCTTCGCCAAGCGCGGCGTGATAGGGCTCATGAACGCCGGCGATACGCGCCGACAGCTCGGTTTCGTCATGCCGCCGCTTCCACAATTCGCCCAGCCCCGGCAGGCGCCGCGGGATCAGGCCCAGCCCGCTGCGCGCCCGCCGGCCGGGCGTGTAACTGCCGACATCGGCCGGGCCGCTGCGGCTGAACATCTCCCAGTCGACATCATCGGCGGCGCGGTTGAGGTCGATCATCGCGCGCGGTGCATGCGCGAGCAGCAGGGTAGCGCCGGTTTGCCGGGCGACTTCCTTGGCGAGGACATCGACGTAGCGATCCTCGAGCCTGAGCGAGGCATAGCCGGGATTGCGCATCTGCTCGAGCAGCGAGCCGGAATAGGCGCGGCCGGCATGGGGCACAGCAATCAACACCGGTATCGTCGAAGGGACCGGTCCGCTCAGGCTAAAGGCGTGGGCGTCGGGGAAGCCGGGTATTTCCCCCCCGCCCCGCGATTGCGAATCGCTGCTGCTAGCTCCGTCTTGGGTCATGGCCGCTTGCTGAACTGTCCGGTGGCCTGTGTCAAAGTCGGGCAGCGGCAAAATCAGGCAAGTTTTTTAACGCTGGTCGATGTATAGACCTAACCGGACGCCGCTCGGAGCAATCCGATATGCAAATGGGACGAATCGATGAACCGCATCCTGCTTGCCGAAGATGAAGACGCGATGCGCACTTATCTCGCCCGGGCGCTGGAAAATGCCGGCTATGACGTGGTCGCGGTCGATCGCGGCACTGCCGCCATCCCCTACCTTGAGGCTGAGCATTTCGATCTGCTGTTGACCGATATCGTCATGCCGGAAATGGACGGTATCGAACTCGCCCAGCGCTGCGCCGAGCTTTGCCCGGACACCAAGGTGATTTTCATCACCGGTTTTGCCGCGGTCTCACTCAAGGCCAGCCACGAGGCGCCGCATGCGCGGGTGCTGTCCAAACCGTTCCACCTGCGCGACCTGGTCATGGAAGTGCAGCGCGTGCTCGACCAATCGGCACAAGCTTCTAACTGACACCGCTGCTCGAGCAGCCCTGCGGCTTTGCTCAGGACGTGCTTGCATCGCAAACAAGGCGCGGCTAAAGGCGCACCCCTGCCCGGCGCGACGGCGCCGGGCAAACTGGCCCTGACCGGCCCGACAGGCCGGCAAACCGGATAGCGTGGGCGTATAGCTCAGTGGTAGAGCACTGTGTTGACATCGCAGGGGTCGGAAGTTCAATCCTTCCTACGCCCACCATTTCCGGGACCGTAATCCACCGTAAGGTGTCGCCAACGTGGCCTTTTTCACCGGTCGCTACGCGGCGAAAGTAACTCTTCGACCCAAGCGGGCACGAGCCTGGTGG
>JANLQW010000155.1:0-2188 GCA_031368085.1 Novosphingobium sp.
CCGAGCGCCACGCCCGGGCAATGGCCTTGTTCGGCGGCGGGATCATGATCGGGCCGATCCTGGGGCCAGTGCTCGGCGGCTGGCTGACCGACAGTTTCAACTGGCGCTGGGTGTTCCTGGTCAATCTGCCGGTTGGTGCGATCGCGACATTGTTGCTGCTGCGCTACATGCCCAAGGGCCCGCTGGTGCCGCGCAAGTTCGATATTTTCGGGTTCACCCTGCTCGGCGTCGCGCTTGGCAGCCTGCAGATGATGCTCGACCGAGGACAGCAGCTCGACTGGTTCCAGAGCTGGGAAATCTGGATCGAAGGCGGGCTGTTTGTCGGTGCGGCATGGATGTTCGTCACCCACACCCTGACCGCGCGCGAGCCATTGTTCGAGCGCGGGATGTTCGCCGACCGCAATTTCGCGCTCGGTATGTTCTTCATGGTGGTCACTGGCCTGCTGCTGCTTGCAGGACTGGCCTTGCTTCCGCCGTTGCTCCAGCGGCTATACGGCCATTCGGTCTTCCAGTCGGGGCTGTTGACGATGCCGCGCGGTGTCGGGACGTTGATCACGATGGTGCTCGCCGGGCGGCTGATCGGCAAGATCGACCTACGCATCCTGGTTGCCACGGGGATGGGGCTGATGGCGTGGTCGCTGTACATCATGTCGGGCTTTGCGATCGACATGGGTAATCGGTTGATCGTGCTTTCGGGAATCATCCAGGGGCTCGGACTGGGATTGATGTTCGTCACCGTGCAGAGCCTCGCCTTCGCGACGCTCGTGCCGCGGCTGCGCACGGCGGCGGCGAGCCTGCTCAACCTGTCGCGCAACATTGGCGGATCGATCGGGATCAGCGTCGTCACCGCCTTGCTGGCACGCAACGTCCAGCAGTCGCACGCCGACATGGCGGGCCACATCACCGACCAGACCCTGCCGCCGGTCAGTGGCGCGGTGGTCAGCCAGCTTGGCCTGCCGGCCGAGGCTGCGGTGGCGTTGGTCAATGCTGAGATCAACCGGCAAGCCGCATTCATCGCCTATATCGACGATTTCTATTTCATGATGTGGGTCACGCTGGCGGCGATCCCGCTGGTGCTGCTGCTGCGCCCGGCGAAGAAGCAGGAAGCCGGTGAATTGCACGATTCACTGGTGATCGATTGATGCCCTCAGGCGGCGATGTAGCCGCCGTCGATCATGTGGATCGAGCCGGTGCAATAGCTTGACGCGTCGCTGGCGAGGAAGGCGAGGAGGTGCGCGACTTCCTCGCTGGTGCCATAGCGTTTCAGCGCGATCGTGCTCTCGACATGGGAGCGCAGCGCCGCCGCTTCGTCTCCGGCCAATTGGCTGGCGAGCGATTGCATCATCCGATTGTCGATCGGGCCGGGGCCGACCGCGTTGACGCGGATATTCGATTCGCCAAGCTCCAACGCGGCGGTTTTGACCAGCCCGTAGACCGCATGCTTGCTGGCGATATAGGGCGCCATAGCGGGAAAGCCGATCTGTCCGGCGATCGACGACAAAGCGACAATCGATCCGCCACCACCCGCCTTCATCGGCGCCACGCAATGCTTCATCGCCAGCCACACGCCGATGACGTTGGTCTGAAGCGTGTCATTGAAGTCGGCGACGCTGAGCTCCTCGATCGGCTTCAACACTCCCTCGGTCCCGGCATTGGCGATCAAGATGTCGAGCCCGCCGAACCGTTCGACAGTCTTGGCCACCGCCGCCGCGGTCGCCGCTTCGTCGGTCGAATCGGCGATCGCGCCGTCAAACTCGCCTAGGCCTTTTAACCGGGCGGTGGTCGCAGCGAGTTTGTCGGGCGAGCGGGCGACGAGCATCACGTTCGCGCCAAGCTCGAGGAACAATTTCGCGGTCGCCTCGCCGATCCCGCCGGTCGCCCCGGTGACGATCGCCACCTTGCCGTCGAGCCGCTGCCTGTTGGTCACACCCATTGCAAGTCTCCCCATTCGCAATTGCTTGCTTATGATCAGCCGAGCTTGAAATCCAGCTTCACACGCCGACCGAGCTGCAATGCCGGGATACGCTCCGCAAAGGCGGCCAGTGCCGCAGCCTGCCCGGACTCGTCAGCGCCATATTCGTTCTGCCCGACATGCTCGGTGCCCTTCGGGGTCGGCGTCGGGAATGGCTGGGTGCGGTGGGCGGAGAAATAGCGGTCGTGGTCCATCACCTGGTCGCGGATCGCGGGC
>JANLQW010000156.1:0-2658 GCA_031368085.1 Novosphingobium sp.
ACCGCCGACAAGTTCGGGCACTGAGGGGCGCTCGGTGGCGCGCATCCTCACCCTGCACGATCCGGCGGAAGCGCGTGGTTATTACGAATCCGGACTATGGCTGGCAGATACCCTTTATGGCCTGGCGGCGCGCTGGGCGGCGGAACGGGGCGACGCCCCGGCACTGCGCGATCCCTCCCGTAGGCTGAACTGGCGTGAACTGGTCGCGGAGGCCGACGTGGCGGCGGCGGCGCTGCACGGTGCTGGTCTGATTGCAGGAGACAGGGTTTTGGTGTTCATGCGAAACCGGGTCGAGGCGGTAATCGTGTTCCTCGCCTGTTCGAGAAACGGCTACGTCTTCAATACCTCGCTCCACGCCACCTATACGCCCGAAGAAGTCGCAACCTGGCTGGAGCAGGTTTCGAGCCGCGCCGTGTTTGCCGAGGTAGGCCATGGCGCGGGTGCCGATCGCGCCGATATCTTTGCCTTGAGCCTTGCTTTGCCCTCGATGCGCGCGGTTTTCGCCCTGACGTCGGGAAGCGAGCCGCCAGCCGGTTGCCGCAGTTTCCCCGATCTCCCTGCGGAGCAATGCCCCATCTCGAACGACCCTGACAAGGTCGTCTATCTCGCCTTCACCTCGGGAACCTCAGGGGTTCCCAAAGGCGTCATGCACAGCGACAACAGCTTGCTCGCCAATGCCCGCGCCATGGTGGCAGACTGGGGGCACGGCCACGGCACGGTGTTGCTCACGCTCAGCCAGATGAGCCATCATATTGGCACCGTTGCGCTAACGCAGTCGCTGGTCGGTGGCTTCGAGCTGGTGTTGAGCGATCCGGCTGCCGGTATCGCTCCAATCGAATGGATCGAGCAGACTGGTGCAACCTATGTGATGGGCGTACCAACGCACGCCATGGATCTGCTGGCCGCGCTCGAATTGCGCGGTGCGGACAAGCTCGGCCGGGTCAGCACCTTTTATCTCGCTGGCGCACCAATCCCGCGCGCGACCGCCCAGTCACTGCTCGACAGGGGGATTACGCCGCAAAACGTCTACGGAATGACGGAGAACGGATCGCACCAATATACGCGCCGGACCGATCCGGTTGAAGCCATCGTCGGCACCTGCGGCAAGGCGTGCGATGCCTATGCGGTCAAACTTTTCCGGCAGGACGATCGCGACACCGAGGCCGATGATGGCGAGACCGGTGAGATTGGCGGCAGAGGCGCGATGCGCATGCTCGGCTATTTCGGCAATCAGATGGCGACCGAAGATTCGTTCAATGCGGGCGGATGGTTCATGAGCGGCGATCTCGGCCGGTTCGACGGGGCGGGTAATCTCGAGATTGTCGGCCGATCGAAGGACGTGATCATTCGCGGCGGGCATAACATTCACCCCGCACGGATCGAGGATCTGGCGGTGCGCCACCCGGCGGTAAGCAAGGCGGCGGCCGTCGCGGTTCCCGATGCGCGTCTCGGCGAGCGCGTGTGCCTCGTCCTAGTGGTCAGCGGCGCCATCGACGGCGAAGCCATGTTGGCGCATCTCGACGCTGCCGGACTATCGAAATACGACATGCCCGAATATCTTCTCCTGACCGACCAGCTACCGCTGGGGCCGACCGGCAAGATCCTCAAACGGGAACTGAGCACATGGATCGGGTCAGGTCGGCTGGTGCCGAAGCCGATCAACCGTCGCCCTGCGGAAGAAGCAGCATGAGCCTGAACCTGCGGGAGGATATCGTCATCGTGACCGGCGCGAGCCGCGGGATTGGCGCGGCGATTGCCCTGCGCCTCGTGCGGGCGGGGATGCTGGTCGCCTGCCTGTCGCGCAGCGGCGCGATGCCCGAAGGGACCGAGGATGGCGATGCCGATCGCCTCTATCCGTTCGTCGCCGACGTGACGGACGCCGCTGCGGTAGTTGCGGCAACTGCGGCAGCGACCGGTGGGCGCCGGCTGATCGGTTTCGTCAATAATGCCGGCCTTCATAGCGAAGCAGTCTCGGCCGATCTAACGATAGCGGACTGGAACGCGCAGATTTCCGCGAATGCCACCTCCGTGCTGATTGGCTGCCAGAGCGCGTATCCCTATTTGCGGGTCGATGGCGGGCTCATCGTCAACATCGGGTCATTCTTCGACAAGATCGGGGTGAAGCGTAACCTGGCCTATTGCGCATCGAAGGCAGCGGTTGGCGCAATCAGCCGCGTCCTGGCGGTGGAGTGGGCGCGTGATCGCATTGCCGTGATCGATGTGGCGCCGGGATACATCGTCACCAATCTCAACCGCGATGTGATGCAGGAAGGTCCGCTTCGCGCCTATCTGGAAAAGAGGATACCGGCCGGGGCACCGGGTGAAGCCGATGACGTCGCACGGCTGGTGGCCGGCTTGTTCGCGATGGATTTGCGCTTTCTGAGTGGTGAGACCATCTATCTCGACGGCGGACAAGGGATCGCACATTGACCGTACTGCACCGCCTCGATGATTCGATTGGACTCTCCGACGACGAGCGCATGGTGCTGGCCAGCGTCCGCGCGCTTGCCGGGTCGGCGATCATGCCGCGCGCCGCCGAACTCGACCACTCCGGTGAATTCCCGTGGGACAATGTTCGCGACATCAACGCGCTTGGGCTCAACATGATGTTCGTTCCCGAGGCCTACGGCGGAATGCCCCTGTCTTACCTTTGCTACC
>JANLQW010000154.1:0-3519 GCA_031368085.1 Novosphingobium sp.
AAGGCTCAAAACCCAATAAGTGCCAACGACAACAACGCACTTGCTCTTGCCGCGTAATTCTAGGGGCTAACGCCCTGAAGTTACAAAGCTAAAGCGCGGTCGGGCCGACCGGTCAACAGAACGGATTCCAGCGGCCCGGGGTGGGCCGGGCAACAGAACCACCCCACCTCCCTACCAATTGGCCCGCTGTGCATGGACCTGGCAACACAGCCCCTACGGCCTGCTCGTCAATCGAAACGAGCAGATGACGCCAATGCGTCGCGTTCCTTCTCGAATTTCAGGCAATCGAGCATCTTGCCGCCAGCGAGAAAAACGGAACCGGTGCAGGCGAGAAACAGCAGCTTGCCGCCGATACCCGGATACTGCACGAGATAGACGCTGCCGCGCTCAACCGCACCAAGCGCAAGCGCATAGACGATAAGAAAAGCCTCGAACCGAGTCTTGATTACGAACAGCCGGCCAATCTTGCGCAACATAGTTAATACCTTGATAACGATATGAACACAGCAAGCATCATGCCAGACGTGCGGTTGAGGGCAACCGGCTGGTTAACCGGTGCGGCACCTGTAAGGCATTTCGACATGTTCGACTGACACGATCGTTCGAACACGGCAAGCTGCACAGTTGCCAAGCGCATTGCCATTCGTCATAGCCTCCCGCGCGGGCGGGGCAACATCGGGCGAGGCGTAATGGCAGACAGGATTGATCGCTCAGGACTTCAGATCGATGCGCGATTGGCGCAATTTATCGAAGGCGAAGTGCTGGCGCCGCTGGGCCGCGATGCGCACGCGTTCTGGCAGGATTTTGCCGCGCTGCTGGGCCGTCTGGTGCCCCGCAACCGGGCGCTGCTGGCGCGGCGCGATGCGCTGCAATTGCAGATCGACAACTGGCATGAGAGCCGGGCGGGCAAGCCGCACGATGCGGCCGCATACCGCGCCTTCCTGAGCGAAATTGGTTATCTGGTTCCCGAGCCCGAGGATTTCACCGTCTCGACCCAGAACGTCGATCCGGAAATCGCGGTCATGGCCGGGCCGCAGCTGGTCGTGCCGGTGCTCAACGCCCGCTTCCTGCTCAACGCCGCCAACGCGCGCTGGGGCAGCCTGTATGACGCCTACTACGGCACCGACACGCTCGATGCGCCGCCTGCCCGGCCCGGCGGCTACGATGCCGCTCGCGGCGGTGCGGTAATCGCCAAGGCACGCGCGTTCCTCGATGAGACTATCCCCGGCTGGGAAGCGGCGATCACTGGCGGCGATTGCCCCCATAACTTCGCCACGCGCGAAGGCGGGATATTGTTCATGAACAATGGCCTGCACATCGAGCTGGTGATCGACCCAAGGCATCCGATCGGCAAGGACGATCCGTTGCATATTGCCGATGTCGTGCTCGAATCGGCGCTGACGACGATTTGCGATTTCGAAGACTCGATTGCCGCAGTCGATGCCGAGGACAAGCTGGCGGCTTATACCAATTGGCTGGGCGTGATTCGGGGTGATCTGGCGGAAAGCTTCGAGAAGGGCGGCAAGACTGTCACCCGTGCGCTTGAGCCTGACCGCGAATGGACCGCACCCTCTGGCTCGAAATTCACCCTATCGGGGCGCAGCCTGCTGTTCGTGCGCAATGTCGGCCATCTGATGACCAATCCTGCGATAATGCTCGCTGATGGCAGCGAGATCCCAGAAGGCATCATGGACGCGGTGATCACCAGCGCCATCAGCGCCCATGATGTGCGCGGGCTTGGCAAGCACAAGAATTCACGCACTGGCAGCATCTATATCGTCAAGCCCAAGATGCACGGGCCGGAAGAATGCGCCTTCACCAACGATCTGTTCAATGCGGTCGAAGACTTGCTCGGTCTGCCGCGTCACACGGTCAAGGTCGGTGTGATGGACGAGGAACGCCGCACCTCGGCCAATCTTGGCACCTGCATCCACGCGGTGAGAGACCGCATCGTCTTCATCAATACCGGCTTCCTCGACCGAACCGGCGACGAGATTCACACTTCGATGCGCGCCGGTCCGATGATCCGCAAGGGCGCGATCAAGGCCTCGGGCTGGATCGCAGCCTATGAGAAGCGCAATGTTGCCATCGGCTTGGCGCACGGACTTTCGGGCCGCGCGCAGATCGGCAAGGGCATGTGGGCCGCACCCGACCGGATGGGGGCGATGATGGCGGAAAAGGCGGTCCACCCCAAAGCCGGCGCAAACACCGCCTGGGTGCCATCACCAACTGCGGCCACGCTGCACGCGATGCACTACCACCAGATCGATGTGTTCGATGTTCAGAAGGATGCGGCAATCCGGGCGGTGCCGCCGGTCGATGAAATTCTGGCGATCCCGCTCGCGACCGGCATCAACTTCTCCGAAGCGGAAGTGCGGGAGGAGCTGGATAACAACGCGCAGGGCCTGCTCGGCTATGTCGTGCGCTGGATCGACCAGGGCGTCGGCTGCTCCAAGGTTCCCGACATCAACGATATCGGCCTGATGGAAGACCGCGCGACGCTGCGGATTTCCTCGCAGCACATGGCCAACTGGCTGCTCCACGGGATTTGCACCCGCGAGCAGGTGATGGATTCGCTGACCCGAATGGCCGCCAAGGTCGACGCGCAGAACGCGGGCGATCCGCTGTATGAAAAACTGACACCCGGCAGCATGGCTTTCCAGGCAGCCTGCGAGCTGGTGTTCAACGGGATGGCGCAGCCCAGCGGCTACACCGAGCCGTTGCTGCATGCTTGGCGGCAGAAGAAGAAGGCGATCTAAACTCCTCCTTATTTTCACGAAGTGCAAATGGGGAGGTGGCGCGCCCGAAGGGCGTGACGGAGGGGCTTTGCCCACCCGCATTACCCCTCCGTCAGCGCTTCGCGCTGCCACCTCCCCGTTTGTGCTACGCAAAAACAGGGAGGATCGAGACCCGCTAGAGTTGCGCCGTCAGTTCAACCTTTTTCGCGGCACATTCATTCGCCCAGCGTAATTTCCAAACGATTCAACCACTCCCTGGCCTGTTTGGGTTCACCCGGGGCAGTCGATGCCACCGGGCCGCGCGATGTCTCGAACTGCCGGTGTAGCGGGAAGGGCTCCATCCCGAGATCGGTGCGCATCTTGTCGATGGCCCGACCCAAATCGCATAATTCCGTCACGACTGGCACCCATTTGGCTAGCGACGCGCGGTCCTGCCTATGGCCGAACAATCCCCAGGACCCGGCCGCTGCTTTTTGCAAGGCGCTGACGAGTGCTGCCCGATAGTCATCTTCGAGGTCCGCACGGCGAATATCCAGGCGTTCCAGGCGATCGGCTTTAGCCATGTGATTCCTTGCTCAGGAACTTGGCCACCGCCACGAACTCGTCCACGCTCAACGTCTCCGCCCGCCGCTGTGGGTCGATCCCCAGCCGCTCCAGTGCCTCCAGCGCGCCGGGCAAGCCCTTGACGCTCTGGCGCAGCATCTTGCGGCGCTGGCCGAAGGCGGCTTCGGTCAGGCGTTCGAGCATTCTCGCCGAGACTTGCTCGGGCATCGCTGTCGGC
>JANLQW010000173.1:0-8803 GCA_031368085.1 Novosphingobium sp.
AGCCGCGCCGCGTTCATCATGATAAACATGCCGGCGAGGCCCTTGTCCGCCTCGCCGACCAGATAGCCGGTCGCCCCGTCGTAATGCATCACGCAGGTCGAACTCGCGCGAATGCCCATCTTGTGCTCGATCGATCCGCACGTGACCGCGTTGGGCGCACCCAGCGAGCCATCCGCATTCACCAGCACCTTGGGCACGATGAACAGCGAGATGCCTTTCGACGAATCCGGCGCATCGGGCAGTTTGGCCAGCACCAGGTGAATTATGTTTTCAGCCAGATCGTGCTCGCCCGCCGAAATGAAAATTTTGGTGCCGGTGATTGCAAAGCTGCCATCCGCTCGCGGCACGGCGCGGGTGCGAATCAGGCCGAGGTCGGTGCCGCATTGCGGCTCGGTCAAGTTCATCGTCCCGGTCCATTCACCCGCGACCATCTTCGGCACAAAGCGCTGCTGCAACTCCGGCGCAGCCTTGGCGAGGATAGCGGCAATCGCGCCATTGGTAAGACCGGGGTACATGGCGAAGGACTGGTTCGCCGAGGACATGAACTCCTCCAGCCCGAAGCCCAGCACTTCGGGCATGCCCTGCCCGCCGAATTCAACCGGCGCGGACAGCGTCCCCCAACCGGCCTCGCGAAACTGGACAAAGGCCGGTTTGAAACCGGCGGGCGTGGTTACCGAGCCGTCAGGATGGCGCGTGCAACCCTCCGCATCGCCCGATGCATTGAGCGGCGCCAGCACTTCGGCGGCGAATTTGCCGGATTCCTCGATAACGGCGTTGACGATATCGGCGCTGGCGTTCTCGAAGCCGGCCAAATTGCCGTAGCTTTCCAGCTTTAGCAATTCGTTGATGATAAAGCAGGTGTCGCGAACGGGGGCCTTGTAGTTTGGCATCGGTCGGGTCCTTGGCTGGAAACGATCAGGAATCGTTGCGGACGAGCGAATCGCCCTGGAGTGTCCGGTAAAAGCAGCTCGCCGCGCCGGTGTGGCAAGCGGGCCCTTCGGGCCGGACCAGCAGCAGCAGTGCATCCTGATCGCAATCGACGCGGATTTCCTCGACCCGCAGGACGTTGCCCGAGGTTTCCCCCTTCAGCCATAGCCGGCCGCGCGAACGCGAGTGAAAATGGGCGAGGCCGGTCTCGCGCGTTTTGGCGAGCGCTTCCTCGTCCATAAAGGCGAGCATCAGAATCACGCCCGTGGTAGAATCTGCGGCAATTGCGGTGATCAGGCCCTGACCGTCGAAGCGCGGCATCAATGCAGTGCCCTGTTCGCGATCGCTCGCGGAAAGGCTGGTCATGGCGCAAAATTTCCTTCGTAGGCCCGTATCGGGCGGGGAGTTGTTGCAGGATAACCACAGATACCGGGCAAAATCCATCGTGTGTCGCAATCCTGCTTTCCTTTGCCGTCGATTCGGGAGAAAAACGCTTGCAGCCTGAATGGGGTGCTCGCCGAAAGCGGGATGGCCATCAAAGCCAGGGTTTGGGGGATAGGTTCCAACTGCGCGAGCAGCGGGGACCGTAAAATGAGGGATCGGACGAGGCGTCGTTCAGGGGCGAACGCCGAACTGCCAAGGCAGCGTCCAGTCAATTTCGTCACGAGACGCCCGGGGCTCAACGCCTCGGGCGTTTTCGCGAAGGTTCGCGGAAAATGCCGGCGAACACCGAATCGACTCTCTCCGCACGTTAACGCGGAATCGCCTCATCAAGTACGCGGGCGAAGCAGGCGATCACGACCTGGCTCGCCCCCGCACGTTTGAGCGCGCGCACGCAGGCGCCGCTGGTCGCGCCGCTGGTCAGCACGTCGTCAACCAGCACGATTTTAGCGCCGCGCAGATATGCCGCCCGGCGCGGATTCACCGCGATTGCCCCGCTGAGCGCCTTCGCGCGTTCCGTCCGGCGCAGACCGCCAAGCACCGGAGTCTGCTTGCGGCGAACCAGCGCATCCACTTCCAGCCGAGCGCGCTTGATCTCGGCGATCTCGCGGGCCAGCAGCGCCGCCTGGTTAAACCCTCGGCGCCACAGCCGCCAGCGGTGGAGCGGGACCGGGACCAGCAGCCAGCCCTCATCCACCGCCCCCATTCGTGCCGCCATCAACCGCGCCATCATTGGCGCAAGCGCAATCCGGCGACCGTGCTTGAACGCCAGCACCAACCGTCGCGACGCCTCGTTATAGAGCGTACCAGCGGCTACTCCGTCGTGCTGCGGTGGATCGGCGAGACAGGGCGCGCAGACTGCGCTTGCAGCCATGCCATCGGTGAACGGCCGCTCGCACAACGCGCAGCTGGGATCGCCGGGAATCACCAATTCGCTCCAGCACGAGGCGCACAGACCGGTCTGCGCCAGCAGGCCCTCACCGCACAGCGGGCAGCGCGGCGGGAACACCAGATCGATGAGCGGGGCGAGGGTCTGGGCGAACGCCATGCGCGTCTGTGTAGCCGCCTCTGGCCCACCGGCAAGCGCTTGCTCCGCGCGAGTCCAGCCGGCAAGGGAGCTTATGGCAGCAAGTCCCCCTCCGCTGATCTTCTCGCCCGCGCGCCGCTTGGCTGCGCGGCGGCGGCGCGCCGTGCTGCAAGCTAACCCCGCTGCCCCGCGCTACGTATTGGCGGATATGGTCGACGACGTCATCGACCGGCTCGGCTTCCTGCGGGTCACGCCGCAGCGCGCACTCGTCATCGGCGAATGGACCGGCAGTCTCGCAATCCAGCTTCGCGCGATGGGGGCCGAAGTGACTGGCGCTGAACCGGCCGGAGGCTTTGCCGAGGAACTGCCCTTCCCTTTCGGCCCGTTCGATTTTATCGCCAGCCTGGGCACACTCGATACGGTCAACGACCTGCCCGGTGCCCTGATTCACCTGCGCGGCGCGCTCGCACCCGGCGGATTGATGATCGCCAGCTTCCTCGGCGCCGGCAGCCTGCCGAGCCTGCGCGAGGCAATGCGCATCGCCGATGGCGAACGCCCGGCGCCGCGCATCCACCCGCAAGTCGATGTTCGCGCCGGCGGCCAGTTGCTCCAGCGCGCCGGTTTTGCAGATCCGGTGGTGGATTACCGCACACTGACGGTTCGCTTCGGTTCGATGGGGGCATTGGTCGCGGATTTGCGGGCGCAGGGGCTGGGCAATGTGCTGGCGCGGTGTGGCCCTCCGCTCAACCGAGAGCAGCGCACCGCCGCGCGTCTGGCGTTCGAGACCGGAGACGGGATTGGACAAAAAATCACGGAGCGATTCGAGTTGCTGACACTCAGTGGCTGGCGGCGAGGCCAGGAACAGCATCGCATCGACGATATGCGCCCCCGAGGATAGAGTCCGGCGTTGTGTCAGCCCGGCTGAGGACAGCGCCGGCAACGCTCTTGCCCCGGCGCGCCAAACCGCTAGATAAGGCGCGAATTGTGGGCCGGGGCTGATCCGGCGAACTGGGATTTGTCATGGCGACTTTCACGCTTCCGGCCAACAGCAAGATCAACGGCAAAGGCCGAAACTTCAAATCCGAGGGTGCGGCCCGGGTGAAGAAATTCACCGTCTACCGCTATGATCCCGACAGCGGGGAGAACCCGCGCTACGACAGTTATGAACTCGATCTCGACCAGACCGGGCCGATGGTGCTCGACGCGCTGATCAAGATCAAGTCGGATGCCGATCCCAGCCTCACCTTTCGCCGTTCCTGCCGCGAGGGCATTTGCGGTTCCTGCTCGATGAACATGAATGGGCGCAACGGACTCGCTTGCACCACCGCGATCGAGGATCTGAAGGGGGACATCCGCATCACCCCGCTGCCGCATATGGAGGTGATCAAGGATCTGGTCCCCGATTTCACCCATTTCTACGCGCAATACGCCTCGATCCGCCCCTGGCTACAGACCGTCTCGACCACGCCTTCGGGCAAGGAGCGGCTGCAAAGCCCAGCCCAGCGCGAAAAACTCGACGGGCTGTACGAATGCATTCTGTGTGCCTGCTGCTCCACCGCCTGCCCCAGCTACTGGTGGAATTCGGACAAGTTCCTCGGTCCTGCCATCCTGCTCCAAGCCTACCGCTGGCTGGCGGACAGCCGCGACGAGATGACCGGCGAACGGCTCGACGAGCTGGAGGATCCCTTCCGGCTCTATCGTTGCCACACCATCATGAACTGCGCCAACGTCTGCCCCAAGGGTTTGTCGCCCGCGCGTGCCATCGCCGAGATCAAGAAGATGCAGGTAGAGCGGCACGTCTGAGCGTGAGCGACGGACCTGTTCTTACCAGCTACGTTTGCGAGCCCGATCCGGACAATCCCGGCTGGCAGCACTGGCGGATTTCTGATGCCGCCCGTTTCAACGAGGTGGTGCTGGGCAAGCAATTGGTGCGCGCCGAGGGACCGGATAGTTGCCGGATGCGGATACAGCCGCAAGTGCCGCTTCACACCAATGCCGCCGGCAATGTCCATGGCGCGATCACCTTGGCGCTGATCGACGTGTCGCTGTTCGGCGCCCTGCATGTTCTGCGCGGTGCCGACGCGGGCAAATCGGTAACGCTCGACCTGACATCGCAGTTCATCGGCAGCGGCGATACTTCGCGCCCGCTCGATTCGGTTGTGCAAGTGCTACGCGAGACCCGCCGCCTTGCCTTTCTGCGCGGGCTGGTCGTTCAGGACGACGATCTCGTCGCGTCGTTTTCCGCCACCGTGCGCAAAGCAACCGAGCAATGACGATACTCATCGCGCGCTACGAGGCGCTGATCGCCTGCGGCGAACTCAAGCCGGACGCCGAACAGGCAGCCGCTGCCGAACGGCTGGACCGGCTGCAACGGCAACTTGAAATCGCAGACTCGGGAAACGGCCTGTTCAGCAGAATCTTCCGCAAAAAGCGTGAAACTGTAAGCGGCATCTATCTGTGGGGCGGGGTCGGTCGCGGCAAGTCGATGCTGATGGACTTGTTCCACGAATGCCTGAACATCACTGAAAAGCGCCGCGTCCACTTCCACGCCTTCATGATCGAAGTTCACGCGAGGCTCCGTATCGAGCGCGAGAAGGAAACCGGCGATCCGATACCGCCCGTTGCCGCCGCCCTGGCCCGGAACCTCAAATGCCTCGCCTTTGACGAAATGGTAATCAACAATTCGGCCGATGCGATGATCATGAGCCGGCTGTTCACCGCCCTCATCCGCGATGAGGGGGTGACCGTGGTCACTACCTCCAACCGACCGCCGTCGCAGCTTTACAAGGACGGGCTCAACCGCGAGCATTTCCTGCCGTTCATCAGCCTGATCGAGCAGGAACTTGATGTGCTGCCGCTCAATGGCCCGGTCGACTACCGGCTCGAACGGCTCGCGGGCATGGATACCTGGCACACGCCGCTGGGTGAGGACGCGACAGTGCAAGTCCGCGAGGCCTTTTTCCGCCTCACCGACTATTCGCCCGAGGACTATATTCATGTTCCTTCGATCGATCTCCAAATCGGCGGCGGGCGGACGTTGTGGGTGCCCAAAACCCTGAAGGGCGTCGCGGTGTTCAGCTTCAAAAAATTGTGCGCCGAAGCGCGAGGGGCGGCCGACTACCTTACCGCCGCCCGGACCTACCACACGGTGATTTTGGTCGGCATCCCGCGCATGGGCCCGGAAAACCGCAACGAGGCGGCACGCTTCGTCACCTTGATCGACGCGCTCTATGAACACAACGTCAAGCTACTGGTGACCGCCGATGCCGATCCGGCAGACTTGTACCAGGCAGGGGACGGCCACTTCGAATTCGAACGCACCGTCAGCCGCCTCATGGAAATGCAGAGCGCGGAGTATCTGGCGCTGGGTCATGGTGAGGATTGACACTCTTCCCCTCGATCTTGAATGCCGTGCCAGTGCTACCCATCTCCTGTTGCATTCCGGCGGCAACTCCCCGCCGAGGTGGATACCCGAAATGATCGAAATTCGTCCCTTCACCGGGCTGGGCCATGCCGACCACGGCTGGCTCGATGCCCGTCATCACTTCAGCTTCGCCGACTACCGCGATCCCGCCCGCATGGGTTGGGGTGCGATCCGGGTGTGGAACGACGATACCATCGCGGCCGGCACCGGCTTCGCGCCCCATCCCCACAATGACATGGAAATCGTCACCTTCGTGCGCAGCGGGGCGATCACCCACAAGGACAGCCTGGGCAACGAAGGCCACACCGGCGCCGGCGATGTCCAAGTGATGAGCGCGGGCACCGGAATCGTCCATGCCGAGCATAACCGCGAAGACGAAGCGACAACCCTTTTCCAGATTTGGATAGAGCCCGACCGCACGGGGGAAGCGCCAAACTGGGGCCAGCGCGAATTCCCCCGCGGCGAGCGGGCCGGCGGCTGGGTCATCGTCGCCAGCGGTGATCCAGAGGGCGACGACGCCCTGCCGTTGCGTGCCGATGCCAAGGTGCTGGCGGCGACGCTAAGCGCCGGGCAGACGGCGGAATATCGCACTGACCCGGCGCGGCATTGCTATCTGGTCGCGGCAAGCGGGCGTATCCGGGTGAACGGCCAGGAGGCAGGCCCGCGCGACGGTGTGGCAGTGCAGGGCGAAACTGCGATCCTGGTCGAGGCGCTCGGCGATGCCGAGGTGGTTTTGGTCGATGCGATTTAAGCTGCCCTAAGCAGCCTTCGCCTGGCGTTCCTGAGCCGATGCCAGGCGCTGCATCAATTTCAGATCTTTATCACTCAACTGCAACGCGGCATCGGCCCAGATTTCGACGATCTCGTAAAACTCCGCCATCGCGATCGGCGAGGCAATTCGCATTGCCCGGCGTGAGGCGACCAGGCCGGAATGGCGGCGCTGCGATTTTGTCATGAAGCTGCGCACGGCGTCGACGCCTTGGCCCGGCTCAGCCAGTTGATGGACTACGCCCAGATCATATAAGTCCTCGGCCGAATAGGTCTGATCCGACAGGATCATGCGATCGGCAATGGCGGTGCCAAGCTTGCGCGACAGCAGCGCATGCGCACCCATTCCTGGGAACAGGCCGAATATAACTTCGGGCAGGCCAAACATGGACCCGCGCTCCGCAACGACGAAATCGAATGACAGCAAGGCTTCGAACCCCCCGCCCAGCGCCTGACCCTGGACAAGCCCGATGGTCACCACTGGCAGGTTGAGCGCGTGCCGGTTGAGATCGAGAATTTCCACGCAGCGCTTGCCGTAAGCCACCAGACCCGCACGATTGCCGGCACGAATCAGTTCGGCGAACAGTTGCAGGTCGCCGCCGTAACAAAATACGCCCGGCACCCGGCTGCCGAGAACCAGGAAGTCGAGCGGCGTGCGACCAGGACCAAATCCCTGGAGGATGAGCCGCTGCCAGTTCTCAAAATCGGCGAGCAAGGGCGGGGTAAAACTGGGCCGGCCGGACGGCCGCATGTAGGTCCACAAAGCCCGTTGTTCGGCATCGTAGAGTACATCCAATTCTTCCAGCGCGAACAGCTTCTCGGGAATTTCGAGTCGTTGATTCGATGCGCGAAGGAAGAATTCTTCCTCATTATTCAATGGTATGGCGGAAATACCAAGCGAGTTCCCGTCGCTCGTCCGCCGCACCAGATCGCCTGATAGCCGATCCATGATTACCCCCATATTGCGCCCTTACCGCGCCCGCCCAGTCTAGCGATTTTGCACGGTAATAGCGCATCCTAAGCCGGCTGTGGGGGGTTTGGCAAAGAGATTTTTTGCAAATTCGGTAAGCACGCC
Organism: Novosphingobium sp.; assembly: GCA_031368085.1. Taxonomy (GTDB): domain Bacteria; phylum Pseudomonadota; class Alphaproteobacteria; order Sphingomonadales; family Sphingomonadaceae; genus Novosphingobium. The sequence continues at coordinate 7,663 of JANLQW010000173.1, forward strand.
AATAACGTGGCATAGACTACATTTTTTGGGCACGAAGCAGGTGGCATTCCCAAGTCAAGGAAAATACGAGAACGTACTTATGCAAATGCCCACTACTTCGAAACTCACGGGCCTAGGCATTAGGTCGCCGTATCGCGAAAAGTCCCGCATATGGGGGCTATACCGAAAACCATTCTACTTGTTGTGCACCATCAGCGGCCGTCAGGAAACGATGCCCAGCCGCGACAGCGACCGGTCGAGCATCAGCAATTGCCACAGCAGCCGCGAGGCGTCCGACCGGCCGGAAATATGCGCCTCGGCGATCTCGCGCAGCCGGGCCTTGTCGAACCAGCCGGTCCGGGCAAGCGCCGCGCTCTCGCCGATCGCCCGCGCCGCGCCGGCCAGCGGCCCGCGGAACCATTGCGCGATCGGCGTGACGAAGCCCTGCTTAGGCCGGTAAAGGATTTCGTCCGGGAGATAGCGCCGCATGGTGTGTTTGAGCAGCCATTTGCCCTGCCCTCGCCGCACCCGCAGCGCTTCAGGCAGGCTGGCGGCGAATTCGATCAGCCGGTGGTCGAGCAGCGGCTCGCGCGCCTCCAAACCGACCGCCATGCTCGCCCGATCGACCTTAGTCAGGATATCGCCGGGTAGCCAGAACTTGAGGTCGGCATATTGCGCTCGGTCAAGCCCCGAGCGGGCGGGCGCAGTGCTCATCAATCGCACCAGCGCGTCCTCCGCCCGGTAGCCCCCGCGCAATCGCTCGAATTCGGGTGTATAAAGCGCGGCGCGCGCCTCCGGCCCGGTAACCGACAGGGCGCTCGCATAACCGTGCTCGCTGCCCCTGGCGAGCGACAACAGTGTCGCCTTGGCGCGCAGCGGACGCGGCGCCCAGTCTGCCTTGGGATAGATTGCGCCCAACCCGCCCAACAGCGGGCCACGCAGGCCTTGGGGCAATAGTCCGCGAATGCGGTCCTCGCCGTGCTGGAAGACATGGCGGCGGTAACCTGCAAATGCCTCATCGGCGCCGTCGCCCGACAGCGCCACGGTAACGGTCTCGCGCGCCAGCTGACTTACCCGCCAGGTCGGCAAGGCGGAGGCGTCGGCGAAGGGCTCGTCAAACATCCAGGCAAGGTGATCGACCATTTCGAAATCGTTGGCCGAG